>NZ_CAXQBR010000025.1 GCF_964222135.1 Euzebya sp. | reverse complement strand
GACAGCGAGAGCGGCGTCGGCCGAGGGGGCACCTTCGAGGCGCCCGCTGGCGCGGCCCTCGTGCTGGACGCCGACACCGGCGAGGTCGTCGCGATGGCGTCCTACCCGACGTTCGAACCCGAGCAGTTCGTCGGCGGCGTCAGCCAGGACTACTGGGACTGGCTCCAGGCGGAGGAGAGCCACTTCCCGCTGATCAACCGGGTGATCGCCGGCACCTACCCGCCCGGGTCGGTCTACAAGATCGTGTCGTCCGCGGCGGCCCTCGCCTACGAGTTCGTCGAGCAGGACGACTACATCGCCTGCCCGGGCAGCTACGAGTGGGGTGGCAACACCTACAACAACTGGCACCCGGAAGATGAGGGGTCCCTCAACATCGCCGAGGCCCTCATGCGGTCCTGCGACACCGTCTACTACGCCCTGGCCCGCCAGATGTTCGGCGCCGAGGCCAGCACCGAGGCGGGGGAGGGGTACAACGAGCGCGCGTACGAGGCCATCGAGTCCGGTGAGGCGCCCGAGATCCCCTTCGAGTACATGTCGGAGATGAGCCGCGAGTTCGGCCTGGACTCGCCCACCGGCATCGATCTGCCGGGGGAGCGCGACGGGGTCGTCCCGGGCCGCGAGTGGCGCTTCGACTACTGGCTCGACGCGAAGGAGAACTACTGCGTGCAGGCTCAGGCGGCCGCGCCCGGCAGCTACGCCTCCCAGCTGTACACCGAGCTGTGCAACGAGGGCTGGCTGTGGCGCGGTGGGGACCTGGTGAACATGTCCATCGGGCAGGGCGACCTGCAGATGAGCCCCCTCCAGGTCGCCAACATGTTCGCCGCGGTCGCCAACCGCGGGCCGGTCATGCAACCCCACGTCGTGCGGGCGGTGTTCGACTCGAGCGACCAGCCGGTCCTCGTGAACGAGCCGACCGAGCTGCACAGCGTCCCCGTGTCGAGCGAGGACCTCGCCTTCATCGAGCAGGGCCTCCGGATGGTGACCCAGGACGAGGACGGGACCGCCTACCGGCCCTTCAGCGACCTCACGATCCCGATCGCCGGCAAGACGGGGACCGCGGAGAACAAGCCCCGCCAGCCGTACGCCTGGTTCGGGGGGTACAACCTCGAGCCGATCGGCGGCCAGACCTACGTGGTCGTGTCGTTCGTGGAAGAGGGCGGCAGCGGATCGGGCATCGCCGCGCCGATCGTCGCCCAGATATTCGCCGGCCTGACGAACCAGCAGGTCGAGCTCGAGGCCGGGGAGTTCACGGAATGATGGACGTCAGCACGTGAGCGGTCTCAACATGGCCGAGCGCAGCGACCGGCTGGTCCGCGAGTCGATCCAGCGCCGCTGGGCGGGTGCGTTCAGCCCCGCCGGCCACATCGACTGGGTGCTGCTCGTCTCCGCACTGCTGCTCACCATCGTCGGCTTCGTCATGGTGGGGGGCGCGACGGCGAACGACCCGGCCGTGGTGGAGGGGTCGGGCAACGTCTACGTCGAGCGGCAGGTCATCGCCTTCCTCCTCGGTCTGGCCGCCGGTGCGGTCACCACCCTGTTCGACTACCGGAACTTCCGGGCCTGGTCGGTGGTGGCCTACGGCGTGGCCCTCGTCCTGCTGGTCGCCGTGCTGATCCCCGGGATCGGGGCCGAGGTCAACGGCGCCCAGGCGTGGTTCCGCATCGGACCGCTGCAGTTCCAGCCGGCGGAGTTCGCGAAGATCGCGATCATCCTGGTGCTGGCCGCGCACTTCCACGAGTACCGGGAGGAGGCCCTCGGCATGCGGGCGCTGGTGGAGGCCCTCGCCTTCGCGCTGTTCCCGATGCTGCTGATCCTGCTCCAGCCGGACTTCGGGACGTTCATCGTGTTCGCGGTGATCGTTGCCGGCGTCCTGCTCATGGCCGGCGTGCACCTGCGGTACATGTTGGCGCTGGTCGCCGGGTCGATCGCCGCCTGCGTCGCGGCCCTCCAGCTCGGGATCGTGAAGGAGTACCAGCTCGACCGGCTGACCGCGTTCCTCGACCCGGAGAACATCGACGCGCTCGGCGCGGGCTACAACGTGGTGCAGGCCCAGATCGCCGTCGGCTCGGGCCGGTTCTTCGGCCAGGGCCTCGGCAGCGGGTCCCAGACGCTGTCGGGCTTCGTCCCCGAGAGCCAGACCGACTTCATCTTCACCGTCGTCGGCGAGCAGACCGGCTTCGTCGGGTCGATGCTGGTCCTCATCCTCTTCGGCCTGCTGCTCTGGCGGTCCCTGCGGATCGCCGCGCTCAGCCGGGACATGTTCGGCACCCTGATCGCCGCCGGCGTGATCAGCGTCTTCGCGTTCCAGATGTTCATCAACGTCGGGATGGCCATCGGGATCATGCCGGTGACCGGGCTGCCGCTGCCGTTCATCTCCTACGGCGGCACCAGCCTGATCACCTCGTGGGTCCTCGTGGGGCTGCTCGAGAACGTCCACATGCGGCGCTACACGACCTGAGCCGGGGGTCGGGCGGGCTCAGCGGCCCAGCGCCTCCAGCGTCGCCATCACGTTCGCGCCCATCGCCTCCATGCCCATCCGGTACCAGGGACCCCCGATGATCCAGTGGTCGGCGAGGTGGGCCATCGAGTCGAACCGGTCCCGGACCTCGTCGGGGGTGCCGGCGACGGCGTAGCGGTCGACGGCCTCGTCGGGCACCGCAGCTCGCAGCGCATCGACGTCCCGCTTGTCGCGGGCGAACACCGCGCGGAGCTCGTCGGTCAGGTGCCCGTCGCCGTAGGAGTCGAACACGCCCTTGTAGTTCGGGGTCGTGCCGTAGAAGGCGATCTGCTGCTTGCACCACTCCCGGGCCTGCTGGCCGTCCTCGCTCACGGCGATCATCACGCCCTGGGCGAGGGTGAAGTCGCTCCGGTCCCGGCCGGCGGCCGCCAGCCCGTCGGCGATGCGTTCGTGCACGACCGTCTCGATGTAGCGGTCGGAGGTGAAGGGGTGGCCGAGGATCCCGTCGGCCGCCGCCGTGGCGGCCTCGACCATCAACGGCCCGACCGCGGCGACGTAGATCGGGATCGTGATGTCCGCGTCCCGGCCCGCTCCGCCGCCGGTCACGCCGGGGTGGCGGACGTGGTAGTGCTCGCCCTCGAAGGCCGCGTCGTCCTCACCCCGGTGGAACGCCCAGGCCGCCCGCACCGCCTGGACGTACTCGCGCATGCGAGCCGCCGCCGGGCGGAAGTCGACGCCGAAGCGGTCCTCCACGATCCGGCGCACCTGGCTCCCCAGGCCGAGGGTGAACCGGTTGCCCGACAGCTCCGCCAGGTCCCACGCCAGCATCGCCTGGGCGGCGGGCGCGGTCGGGAACGCGAGGGCGATGTTCGTGCCGACTCGGACGCGCTCGGTGGCCTGCGCGGCGACGGCGGCCTGGATGATGGCCGTCTGGCTGGTCTCGGCGACCCACACCGAGTCGAAGCCCCGGTCCTCGGCCGCCTTCGCGAGGTGGGGGAGGACCGTCAGCGGCCCCCCGATCGTGATCCCGATCTCGGTCATGGTCGTGTCGGCTCCTCCGGTTCAGCGGGTCGTGTCCGGGGCTGGCCCAGCAGCGGTTCGACCAGGTCGGCGCGGGCGAACGCGCGCAGCGCGACGGGATCGTCGACGTCCACGGGGCCCGCGGAGGTCAACACCATGGAGTGCGCCGTGCGGACCATGACCTCGACGACCATCGCGGCGTCGAGGTCGGGCACCTCCCCCTCCGCCTGGGCGCGCGTGAGCAGTTGGCCCAGCAGCTGGCGCGCCACGTCGAGGGCGCTGTGACCGCCAGTGGTCAGGAAGGGGAGCAGGAGGTCGGCCTCGACCTCCAGCAGCCGGCGCCACACGCGGTTCGTCCTGGCGTGCTCGACGGCGCCGGCGAAGGCCTCCACCAGCTGGTCCTGCAGCGTGGGCAGCGCCAGCAGCCGGGCGCCGATGTGCCGGAGCGCCTGGTCCACCTCGACCGTTACGACGGCCCAGACCAGGTCGTCGCGGGTGGCGAAGCGCCGGTACAGCGTCGCCCTGCCGTAGCCAGCCCGCCGCGCGACGTCGTCCATGCGGAGGCGACGGATGCCCGTCGTCGCCATCATGTCGCGACCGGCCTGCACCAGCGCCTCGGCGACGTCGTCCCGGTCGCCGTCCGGCGCATCGGCGCTGAGTAGGTCGCCGACCAGGACGGCCACGTCTCCCTGCACGGTCCCGGATGGGTCGCCGTCTGGCATGGCGTTCGGCGTCGGTCGCACGGACATGTGAGACGAGGTTACCGGACGCGTCTCATCACAGACCGGCTCCGCGGCGCCGCTGCACGTGGTGCGGTGGCTCGTCGGGAGAACCGCACGTGGCCTGGTGGTCGAGTGCGGGGATCTGCACGTAGCCCGGTGGTCATCGGGGGATCTGCACGTCGTCCGGTGGTCCCGGGGGAGGACCCGCACGTTGTCCGGGACCCTCCGGGGCGACGTGGCGTTGGGCGGGCGAGGCCACGGGACGACGTGCAGTTGAGCCGGCGGGGCGACCAAGCGACGTGCAGGTTGAGCGGTTCAGCAGCCAGGTCTCGGGCGAAGGGTGGTGACTCGAGTCAGTTCTGTCTGGAGTCCGTTGTTACCGCACGGTAGGATCGGAGGTCAGGTGAGACAGGGCGACGGGCCGTGTCTCACCCGTTGCGTCGGGTGGTCGCCAGCCCGGCTCGCACACCACCAGAAGGGATGGACGAAGTGAACGACGTCTACATCTACGACGCGCTGCGCACCCCGCGCGGCAAGGGCAAGGCGTCCGGTGCGCTGCACACGACCAAGCCCATCGACCTGCTGACCGGGCTGCTGCACGCCCTCGAGACGCGCAACCCCGAGCTCGACCCCGCCACGATCGACGACGTCATCACCGGCGTGGTGTCGCCCGTGGGCGACCAGGGCGCCGACCTCGCCCGCACCGCGGTCATCGCCGCCGGCTGGCCCGAGCCGGTCGCCGGCGTACAGCTCAACCGCTTCTGCGCCTCCGGCCTCGAGGCGGTCAACCAGGCCGCGTCGCGGGTCCGCTCCGGCTGGGAGGACCTGATCCTCGCCGGTGGCGTCGAGTCGATGTCGCGCGTGCCGATGGGCTCCGACGGCGGGCCGTGGGCGATGGACCCGGCGACGGCCTTCGACAGCTACTTCGTCCCCCAGGGGATCGGCGCGGACCTCATCGCCACGATCGAGGGGTTCAGCCGCGAGGACGTCGACGCGTTCGCCCTCGAGTCCCAGGTCCGCGCCGCCAAGGCGCAGGCCAACGGGTACTTCGACAAGTCCCTCGTCCCGGTCGTCGACCACAGCGGCCTGACCATCCTCGACCGCGACGAGCACGTCCGGCCCGAGACCACCATGGAGGGGCTCGCGAAGCTCCGGCCGTCGTTCGAGGCGCAGGCGCAGATGGCCGGCTTCGACGAGGTCGCGCTGCAGAAGTACCCCCACGTCGAGCGGATCACCTTCGTCCACCACGCCGGGAACTCCTCGGGCATCGTCGACGGCGCCGGCCTGGTGCTGCTCGGCAGCGAGGAGGCGGGGGAGCGGAACGGGCTCACCGCCCGCGCGAAGGTGCGGTCGGTCGCCGTCACCGGCTCCGAGCCGACGATCATGCTGACGGGCCCGACCCCGGCGTCGCAGAAGGCGCTGGCCAAGGCGGGCATGACCGCCGACGACATCGACCTGCTCGAGATCAACGAGGCGTTCGCCGCCGTCGCGCTGAAGACCATGCGCGACCTCGGCATCCCCCACGAGCGGACCAACGTCAACGGCGGCGCCATCGCCATGGGCCACCCCCTGGGCGCGACCGGCGCGATGATCCTCGGGACCCTGGTCGACGAGCTCGAGCGGCGCGACCTGTCCACCGGCCTGGCCACGCTGTGCGTGGGTGGGGGCATGGGGATCGCGACGATCGTGGAGCGGGTGTAGCTGCGGGTTGTGCCTGGTCCCGGCGTTGGTCGGGGCCGGTGCTTGGTCCCGGCCGCGGTCGGTGCCGGGTCGTTCCGGTCGGGGCTTGCGCTGCTCACTCCGTTCGCGTGCTCGCCAAGTCCTCCCTCCCCGACCCGTCCCCACCCGCGGCCTCGCACGGCCGCTGCGGTTGAACCCGCTCCGCGATCTGCTCTTGAGAGAACTTGGAAGGAACTGAGATGTCTGACTACACGAACGTGATCCGGTGGGAGAAGGGGGATGACGGGGTCGTCGTCCTTACCTTCGATGATCCGAACGCCGGTGCGAACACGATGAACGCCGACTTCGTCGAGTCGTTGGACGCGACGGTCCGGCGGTTGCAGGACGAGCGCGAGTCCGTGAAGGGGGTCGTGCTGACGTCGGCGAAGAAGACGTTCTTCGCCGGGGGGAACCTGCGCGACCTGTACCGCGCCGGTCCGGCGGATGCGCAGGCGATCTACGACCAGTCGATGCGGATCAAGACGCAGCTGCGGACCCTCGAGACCCTCGGCGTGCCCGTCGTGGCCGCGCTGAACGGGACCGCCCTCGGCGGCGGGCTCGAGATCGCGCTGGCCTGCCACCACCGGGTCGCCGTGGCGGGGTCCCGCGCCAAGTTCGGGCAGCCCGAGGTGAAGCTGGGCCTGCTGCCCGGCGGCGGCGGGATCGTGCGGCTGACCCGGATGCTCGGCGTGGTCAGCGCGCTGATGAACGTGATGGTGCAGGGCCAGGACCTGTCAGCCGAGAAGGCCCACGAGCTCGGGATCATCTCCGAGCTGGTCGACTCCGAGGACGAGCTGATGGTGGCCGCCCGTCGGTTCATCGAGGCGAACCCCGAGGCCAGCCAGCCGTGGGACGCCGAGGGCTACCGGATCCCCGGCGGGACCCCCTCCAAGCCGTCGTTCGCGGCGATGCTGCCCGGCATCCCCTCCACCCTCCGCAAGCAGCTCAAGGGGGCCCCCATGCCGGCCCCGCGGGCGATCCTCGCCGTCTCGGTCGAGTCCACCCAGGTCCCCGTCGACCGCGCGTGGGAGATCGAGTCCCGCTACTTCACCGAGCTGGTCATCGGCCAGGTCGCGAAGAACATGACCAAGGCGTTCTTCTTCGACCTGCAGGCCATCAACCAGGGGCGCTCGCGGCCGGACGGCTACGACCGCTACACCGCGGAGAAGGTCGCCGTGCTCGGTGCCGGCATGATGGGCGCCGGCATCGCCTACTCCTGCGCGCGCGCCGGCATGCAGGTCGTCCTGAAGGACATCAGCGTCGAGAACGCCGAGCGGGGCAAGGCCTACTCCGAGCGGATCCTCGCCAAGGCCGTCGACCGCGGGAAGATGGATGAGGCCAAGAAGGCCGAGATCCTCGGCCGCATCACCCCGACCGACGACTACGCCGACCTCGCCGGGTGCGACCTGGTGATCGAGGCGGTCTTCGAGTCGACCGAGCTCAAGCACCAGGTCTTCGCCGACGCCCAGGCGGTGGTCGACGACGACGCGCTGCTGTGCTCGAACACCTCCACCCTGCCGATCACCACGCTCGCCGAGGGCGTCGACCGGCCCGAGGACTTCATCGGCCTCCACTTCTTCAGCCCCGTCGACAAGATGCCCCTCGTCGAGATCATCAAGGGCGAGAAGACGTCCGACGCCGCGGTCGCCAAGGCCGTCGACGTCGTCCAGCAGATCAAGAAGACCCCGATCGTCGTCAACGACAGCCGCGGGTTCTTCACCTCCCGGGTCATCGGGACCTTCGTGATGGAGGCCCTCGCCATGATGGGGGAGGGCGTCAGCCCGGCGAAGGTCAACCGCGCCGGGGAGATGGCCGGCTACCCCGTCGGCCCGCTCCAGCTGCTCGACGAGCTGACCCTGACCCTCCCGTTGAAGATCGAGAAGGAGACCGCGGCCGCGGCAGGGGAGGGGTACGAGCCCCACCCCGGCGTCGCGGTCCTGAAGAAGATGGTCGAGCTCGGGCGCGAGGGCAAGGCCGCCGGCAAGGGCTTCAACGACTACGCCGACGGCACGCGCACCGGCCTGTGGGCCGAGCTCGGCGAGCACTTCCCGGTCGACCCCGAGGCCGACCTGCCCCTCGAGGACATCCAGGAGCGGATGCTGTTCGCCGAGGCGCTCGAGACCGTCAAGTGCTTCGACGAGGGCGTCCTCGAGACCGTCCCGGACGCCAACATCGGCTCGATCTTCGGCATCGGCTTCCCTGCCTGGACCGGTGGCGTCATCCAGTTCATCGACGGGTACGCCGGCGTGACGAACCCCGTGAACGCCACCGGCGTCACCGGCTTCGTCGCCCGGGCGAAGGAGCTCGCGGACCGCTACGGCGAGCGGTTCACCCCGCCGGCGTCGCTGGCCGCGAAGGCCGAGTCCGGCGAGGCCTTGTCACCCAGCCCGGTCGACTGAGCCTCCCGACCTCGACGCGCCCCCGCCCCCGGCGGGGGCGTCGTCGTGCCGGAGGCGTCAGGAGGGGCGTCCGTCCCGCATGGCGGACCGCATGGATCGGGGTCTGTCGTGTCCGTTGCGACCTGCGCAACCAACCTGACAGACCTTGCTGCGGGGGTGGCCATGACGCGCGTGGTCTGTCGCCTTCGTTCCGATGCGCGCAACGAAGGCGACAGACCGCCTCCGGGGGGCCGGGGGGATGCGCGCGCGGATCGGGGCCTGGGGCGTCAGCCCGGGAGGGGGAGGACGCGCCCGCCCGAGCCCAGGCCGTCGAGGGGGCTCACGACCCCTCCGTCGGCGGCCGCCAGCGCCCGGCGGGCCGTCACGGGGTGCAGGACGAGGGGCGCGACCACCCGCCGGAGGGCCGAGCGGTCGACGGTCTCGACCACGCGATCGCCCTCCACCCGCTTGACCGCGTCGGTCACCGGCGCCAGCGCGGCCACCGCCACCTCGGGAGCGACCGAGGCTCGCGCCCCCTCGACCACAGCGGGCAGGTCGGCGCGGGATCGCGCTGCAGGCCACAGGACCACGACGTGCACGTCCTCGACCTCGGCCAGCGCGGCCGTCAGCGCCAGCCCGTCGACCCGGACCGGCGCGTCGGCGGGCACGTCCACGACCACGACGCCACCCCCACGATCGGCGGCACGGCGGGTAGGGTCCGGGCGGTGCACGTCGTGAGGTCCAGTCAGCGGGGGAGGGGGCCGGGATGAGCGGCGACGTGGTCGCGGTCGTGCTCGCCGGCGGCTCGGGCACGCGGTTCGGCGCACCCGTCAGCAAGGTATACGTCGACCTCGGCGGACGACCGGTGATCGCGCACAGCCTCGCGGCGTTCGAGTCCCACCCCGACGTCGACCACGTCGTGCTCGTCGTCTGCGCCGAGGACCGCGGCGCCTGCGCGGCCGTGCTCGCCGACGCGGCGTCCACGAAGGTCCGCGCCGTCGTCGACGGCGGCGCGACGCGTCAGGCCAGCGAGTGGGCGGGGATCGAGGCGGTCACCGCCCTGGACCTGGACGACCCCCTGGTGCTGCTGCACGACGCCGCCCGGCCCCTGACCACCCCGGACCTCGTCTCCGGCCTGATCGCGGCCGCACGGGACGGGGCGGGTGCCATCCCCGCCGTCGGCGTCACCGACGACCTCGTCGATCCCGTCGGGCGGCGGGTCACGACCGACGACCTGGTGGCGGTGCAGACCCCGCAGGCGTTCCCCCTCCACGTCCTGCGCCGCACGTACCCGGCGGCGATCGCCGGGGGCTTCGACGGCGTCGACACCGCCCAGACCGTCGACGCGTTCGCCGACGTCGAGATCCGCTGGGTGGCGAGCAGCGCCGAGAACCTGAAGATCACCCACCCGGCGGACCTCGACCGGGCGGAGGCGATCCTCTCGGCGCGTCGCTGACCGGCCACCGCGCGTCGGCTGTGGTGCTACCCGGGGTCGCTAGACTGACCCACGCCCGCCACCACGACTGAGCCACCTCCCCATGTCCTCCCCCACAACCGCCCCCGAGACCGTCTGGCCGGACCTGGAACCGCACCTCCTGCGGGTCCGCAAGCCCGCCCGGTACGTCGGCGGCGAGGACAACATCGTGGTCAAGGACCCCGCTGCGGTCACCACGTCCTGGCTGCTGTGCTACCCCGACACCTACGAGATCGGGCAGCCCAACCAGGGCATCCAGATCCTCTACGAGGTCCTGAACGAGGTCGACGGCACCGCCGCCGAGCGCGCGTTCGCCCCGTGGCCCGACATGGAGGCCATCATGCGGGAGGAGGGGATCCCCCTCTTCAGCCTCGAGACCCACCGGCCGGCGGGCGGCTTCGACGTCATCGCCTTCAGCCTCTCCGCCGAGGTCGGCTACACGAACCTGCTGACCTGCCTCGACCTCGCCGGCGTGCCGCTGCGCGCTGCCGACCGCGGGCCGGACGACCCGATCGTGATGATCGGCGGGCACGCGTCGTTCAACCCCGAGCCGCTGGCGCCCTTCGTGGACGTCGCCTGCGCCGGGGACGGCGAGGAGTTCGTCCTCGAGGTCGACGCGGTCCTCCGCCAGGTCGCCGGTCGCGCGGACCGGCTTGACGCCATCGCCCGGATCTCCGGCGCCTACCTGCCCGACCGGTACCGGCCCGAGTACCTCGAACCGCGCGACGGCGAGTCCATGGGCCGCCTGCGCGGGTTGTTCCCCACCGCCGGCGCCGACCGGCTGGTCCCCAAGCGGACCGTCACCGACCTCGACGAGTGGCCGTACCCGAAGAAGCAGATCGTCCCCCTCACCGAGACGGTCCACGAGCGCTACGCCGTCGAGATCTTCCGCGGCTGCACGCGCGGCTGCCGCTTCTGCCAGGCGGGCATGATCACCCGGCCGGTGCGCGAGCGGTCCTCGGCGACCATCCAGCAGATGGTCGACGCCGGCCTCCGCGAGACCGGGTTCGAGGAGGTCGGGCTGCTCAGCCTCTCGAGCGCCGACCACGCCGAGATCCGCGGGCTCTGCGGCGACCTCGCCGACAGCTACGAGGGGACCGCCACCTCGCTGGCCCTCCCCTCCACCCGCGTCGACGCGTTCAACGTCGAGCTGGCGGACGAGCTCATCCGCAACGGTCGCCGGACCGGCCTGACCTTCGCGCCCGAGGCCGGCAGCGAGCGGATGCGCAAGGTCATCAACAAGATGGTCTCCGAGGCGGACATGCTCCGCACCGCGGAGACCGCGTTCAGCTCCGGCTGGCGCCACATCAAGCTCTACTTCATGATCGGTCTCCCGAGCGAGACCGACGACGACGTCATCGCGATCGCCGATCTGGGCCTGAAGGTCCTCGACATCGGCAAGTCCTACGGACGGAAGAACAAGGTCACGGTCTCCGTCGGAGGGTTCGTCCCGAAGCCGCACACCCCGTTCCAGTGGGCGGCGCAGGACTCCCCCGAGGAGATCGAGCGCAAGCTCGGGCTGATCAAGCAGCGCGTCGCGCGCGACCGTAACCTCAACCTCCGCTACCACGACCCCTACCCGGGCCAGATCGAGGGGCTCCTCGCCCGCGGCGACCGCCGGGTCGCCGACGTGATCCAGCGCGCCTGGGAGCTCGGCGCCCGCTTCGACGGGTGGGACGAGCTGTTCGACTACGACGCCTGGACCACGGCGGCCGCACAGGTCGGCGTGGACGTCGCCTGGGTCTGCCAGCGCGAACGGCCTGAGCACGAGGTGTTCCCCTGGGACAACCTCGACGCCGGGCTGGACAAGGGCTGGCTGTGGTCGGACTACCGCGATGCCGTCGAGGCCGCTCCATCCGAACTCGACGATTGTCGCTGGACGCCCTGCTACGACTGCGGCGTGTGCCCGAGCCTGGATCTCGCGAACCAGACCGCGCACCCGCAGCCCTCGCAGCAGCACTCCAGGCGCCTCCCCATCCTCAGTGCGGGTACGGGTTAGGTTCGCGAAGGCCGGGAAGCTCCGGTTCATCAGCGCCATCGACCTCGGGAGGGTCTGGGAACGAGCCCTCCGGAAGGCCGATCTCCCCATCGCGTACTCCGAGGGGTTCAGCCCGCACCCGAAGGTCAGCTTCGGCGACGCGCTGCCCCTCGGCTTCGCCTCGACCGCCGAGTTCTGCGAGCTCACCTTCGCCGGCCCCGTCGACCTCGCTGACATGGCCGCGCGGCTCGACGCCGCCTTCCCCGACGGCATCGCCGTCGTCGACGCGGTGGAGGCGGTCGAGGGCGACATGCGCCTCGGCAAGCTCCTGCAGGCCTCCCTCTGGGAGCTCACGTACCCCTCACCCGAGGGTCTGGTCGAGGCCGTCGACGCCCTGCCCGCGGACGGGCCGCTGCCGGTCCAGCGGATGAAGAAGGACGAGCTGGTCACCGCCGACCTGCGACCGGCGCTCGTCGGCATCGTCGCCGACGGCGCCCGCGTGCGCGCCACCGTCCGACACCCCGGGGTCATCCCGGGAGACCACGTCGCGGGCGGCGCGGGCGGCGCGGCGGTCCGCGCCGACGACATCCACCCCCTGCTGGGCCTCGACGCCCCACCCACCGTCATCACGCGACTCGTCCAGGGACGGGTCGACGACAGCACCGCCGGCGTCGCCGACGCCCTGCGCGGCACGGTCGAGCCGCTGCGGCCGGGCACGAGCCCGCCGTCACCGGCGACGACCGCTGCCGACCCCGTTCGGACCGACCCGCGCGCCGCGCGGGATGACGCGTCCGACGGTGCGGCGGCCGGCCACCACTCCTGAGGAGGAACCCCCGTTGAGCAACAGCGACACCACGACCCCCGACCAGGCCGAGGGCGACGGCGACGGCGGGGTCGAGCGCACGCGCGTCCGGCGCCGCAGCGTCCGCGGCAAGGCCCGCGACCCGTTCGCGGTGACCCCCGCCGCCGACGACGAGCAGGCCGACTCCGCCGACACCCCTGGCGGGGGGGATGCCGACCGCGGCGGTGACGACGGCGGTGGCGACACCGCCGCCGCAGCAGCCGAGGGGTCCGACTCGGCCGGCGAGGAGGGTGACGACGGGCCTCGACGCCGCCGACGCCGTCGTGGCGGTCGTGGCCGAGGTGGGCGTGGCCGGTCCGGCCGTGACGCGGGCACCTCCGGTGACGACTCCGACGACGACTCCGACGACGCCTCCGACGACGCCTCCGACGAGGGGGCGGGCGAGGACGTGGCGGCGGACGACTCGGGATCCGACGAGACGACCGCGACGGACGAGACGTCCACGGAGCGCACGCTGGCACGGTCGTCCAAGTCGAAGGGCTCCAAGTCGAAGGACTCGAAGGCGAAGAGCTCGAAGTCGAAGGGCACCGAGGCACAGGACTCCGCCTCCGACGACGCCTCCGCTGACGCGGAGGGCTCCGACGCCGGCGACGACTCCGACTCCGACGACGCGTCAGAGGACGGCGGGTCCGGCGGGTCGTCGCGGTCGGGACGTCGACGTCGTCGCGGGCGTCGTGGTCGGGGTCGTCGGGGGAAGAAGTCCTCGGACGGCGGCAGCTCCGGCGGGGACTCGAGCTCCGGCGGGTCGACGCGCCTCGCCGCGCGCGGCAAGGGCAGCGGCGGTCGGCGCCGGGTGCCGACGGTCAGCCCCGAGACGCGCCGCGTGATGGCCGAGAGCCCCCCCAAGCGGATGCTGGTCACGGTCGGCGGCGAGCGGACCCAGATCGCGGTCCTCGAGGAGCGGACCCTGGTCGAGCACTACGTCACCCAGGCGTCCGAGCAGTCCTACGTCGGCAACATCTACAAGGGCCGCGTCCAGAACGTCCTCCCGGGCATGGAGGCCGCGTTCGTCGACATCGGCAAGGGCCGCAACGGCGTCCTCTACGCCGGTGAGGTCAACTACGACGAGGCCGACCGCGAAGGCGGGCTGCCCCGGATCGAGCAGGCCCTGAAGCCCGGCCAGAGCGTCCTCGTGCAGGTGACCAAGGACCCGATGGGGACGAAGGGGGCGCGCCTCACCCAGCACCTCTCCCTGGCGGGCCGCTACTGCGTGCTGGCCCCCGGCGACGACATGCTCGGGATCAGCCGCAAGCTGCCCGACGAGCAGCGCGACCGCCTGCGGAAGACCCTGAAGGCCATCAAGCCCGAGGGCTACGGCCTCATCGTCCGAACGGCGGCGGAGTCCGCGTCGGCCGAGCAGCTCGAGGCTGACGTCGAGCGCCTCGTGGAGCGCTGGAAGGCCGTCGAGGAGAAGGCCGAGAAGGCCAAGCCGCTCGAGTCGATCTACGCCGAGCCGCAGCTCGTCCTCCGCGTGATCCGCGACGTGTTCGGCCCCGAGCACACCCAGCTGATCATCGACGACGAGACGCTCGCCGACGAGGTCCGGGACTACCTCCGCGAGGTCAGCCCGGAGCACGTCGACAAGGTCGTCACCTACCGCGGCGACGACCGGCTGTTCGACGCCTACGAGGTGACGACGCAGGTCCGCCGCGCGCTCGAGAAGAAGGTGTGGCTCAAGTCGGGCGGCTACCTGATCATCGAGAAGACCGAGGCCATGTGGGTCATCGACGTCAACACCGGCAAGTTCGTCGGCAAGGACAACCTCGAGGAGACGGTGCTGCGCAACAACCTCGAGGCCGCCGAGGAGATCGCCAAGCAGCTCCGGCTCCGCGACATGGGCGGGATCATCGTCATCGACTTCGTCGACATGATCGTGCCGGCGAACCGCGACGAGGTGCTCAAGCGGTTCAAGCGCGAGCTGGCGCGGGACAAGACCAAGTCCCGGGTGATGGAGATCTCGAAGCTCGGCCTCGTCCAGATGACGCGCAAGAACGTCTCGAAGGGGCTGATGGAGTCCTTCACCGAGGAGACCGACGACGCGATCCCCGGCCGCCGGATCGTCGAGGACCTGCTGGCGTGATCGCCTGCAGGTCCTCGGTGGCCGTGTCAGCGGCGGCGGGTCGGGTCCGCGACTAGTCGTCGAGGGTGAAGGTCACCTTGAGGTCGACCTGGTGCTCGGTGACCGTGCCGTCCTCGAGGTAGATCTCGTGGTCCTTCACGTACACGTGCTGGACGCCTCGGAGCGTCTTGTTGGCCCGGTCGATGCCGGCCTGGATGGCGCTCTGGTAGTCACTGCCACGTGCGGTGATCTCGGTGACGCGTGCGACTGATGACATGGTGCGGCTCTCCTGTGTGTCGCTGGTCGTGCGGTGCTCACTCCCTATCCCGCATGCCCCGCACGTAACGCCGATCGGTCCGACGATCGGTCAGGGGGCCCAGCGGGGCCAGGTGGTGGCTAGCGTGTCCGGCCATGCGCGTCCTGCTGCTGAACGGCCCGAACCTGAACCTGCTGGGCACCCGGCGTCCCGAGGTGTACGGGACGACGACCCTCGACGACCTCGAGACGCTCGTCCGGGGGTGGGCGGCGGACCTCGGCGTCACCCACGTGCAGGCCTACCAGTCCAACCACGAGGGGCACCTCATCGACCGGCTCCACGCCGCCCGCGGTGGGGTCGACGGCATCGTGTTCAACCCGGGGGCGTTCACCCACACCTCCTACGCGCTCCACGACGCGATCGAGGCCGTCGAGATCCCGACCGTCGAGACGCACATCTCCGACGTCGAGTCGCGTGAGCCCTGGCGGCGCCGCTCCGTCGTCCGCCCGGCCTGCGTGCACACCGTGTACGGGCGAGGGGTGGAGTCCTACCGCTGGGCGCTCCGCCACCTGGTCGCCCGAGCCCGTCGGCCGGTCGAGCGCCTCCGGTACGCCGACGGGGCTGAGCAGTTCGTCGATCTGCGGTTCCCCGACGGGTCGGGCCCGTGGCCCCTGGCGGTGCTGGTGCACGGCGGGTTCTGGCGTCACCAGTGGACGTCCGACACGACCGAGCTGAGCGCCCTCGACCTCGTCGACCGCGGCGTCGCCTGCGCCAACGTCGAGTACCGGAGGGTCGGGGAGGCCGGCGGCGGGGGAGGGGGCCGCGCCAGCGTCGAGGACGTCGCGGCCGCCGTCCGGTTCGCGCTCGAGGACCCGCGGGTGGACGCAGCCCGTTGGTCGATCGCCGGTCACTCCGCGGGCGGGCAGCTCGCGCTCGCGGCGGTGGCGTCGCTGCGCGATGTCGTCGCACCTCCGGCTCTGGCGGTGTCGATGGCCGGCTGCGTGGACCTCGAGGCGGCGATCGCCGAGGGCGTCGGAGACGGCGCCGCGGCGGCCTACGTCGGGGAGGAGGATCCTGCGGCGCTGTCCCCGGTCCGCCTCGTGCCGCTCGGTGTCCCGCTGACCGCGGTGCACGGACGGCTGGACGAGTCCGTCCCACCCGGCCAGAGCGACTCGCTGGTCCGCGCGGCGACGGCGGCAGGTGACGACATCGACCTGGTCGAGTTCCCGGACGGCCACCACTTCGAGTTCCTCGACCCCGCCGAACCCATGTGGCAGGCGGTCGCCGAGCGCCTGGTGGCCGGTGTGCGCCCGGGCGGGTGAGCGGTGCTCAGCGGCGCAGCGACGCCTGGAGGGAGAGGTGGGTCACCGCCGTGATCAGGTCGCTCATCCCGATCGGCGCCGACCCCGCCGCGGCCCGCTCGACGACGGCGTCGAGCGGCACGTCGGGGGCGCTGGCCAGCGCGTTCGCCGTGACCTCGTCGGGTGCGAGCCACCCGAGCAGGGTGCGGCTGGTCCCCGCCGTCGCCCGGGTGCGGGCCACCGCCAGGTCCGCGTCGCGGGTGAAGCCGCGGTCGAGGAGGCTCCACCTGCCGAAGGTCTCGGGGTCCTCGGTGCGCTCGTCGGCCTGGTCGGGTCCGACGACGTGGTGGTCGAGCTCGTCGGCGTAGTCCCGCAGCCCCGCCCCGCACTCGGCGAGGAGGTGCTCGAGGTCCTCACCGCCCACGCGGCGCGCGGCCTGCAGCAGCTCGAGGGTCCAGCACGGCCGGTCGGTCACCGGCAACGCGACGAACGCGGTGGAGATCGACGGGAGCGCACGTGCGGCGACCGACGGGTGCAGCGCGATGCGCGGGGCCAGCTCCCCGAAGCGCTGGCGCAGCAGCGTCCCGGCCAGCCCCTCCGGCTCACCGGCCAACCCCGCGACCAGGTGCGCGACGTTGGCTCGCGCACCTCCCGGTGCGACGTTGGCTCGCGCCCCTCCCGAACCCCCCAGCGACCGCGCCACCCGCACCGCCACCGACGCCTGATCGGTCAGGTGCACGCCTGCAGACGACGTTGACGAGGTCACGGGGGCGAGGCTATCCTCGGATGTCCGCGCCTGCGCGTCGTGCTGTGGTGTGCCGTGCGTGCGTGGACCGAGCAGCCCCTGCCCGCGGCCCCCTCCCACGCGGCCCTCGCAGGCGGCGCCCCCGACACCGACGTAGGAGTGCCCCCGATGTTCGCCGTCATCGCCACCGGCGGGAAGCAGTACAAGGTCGCCGTCGGCGACGAGTTCGAGATCGAGAAGCTGGACGCCGAGGTCGACTCCTCCGTGGACCTGCGCGCGATCATGCTCGTCGACGACGACGACAACGTCACGACCGACGCCTCCGCCCTCGAATCCGCCTCGGTGACCGCCACGGTCCTCGAGCAGCTCAAGGGCCCGAAGGTGCGGATCTTCAAGTACCGCAACAAGACCGGCTACCGGCGCAAGACCGGGCACCGCCAGCCGCTGACGCGCATCCGCGTCGACAGCATCTCCGCCTAGCGCCGAGCGGACCCACGACCTCGAGGAGGCCACGACATGGCACACAAGAAGGGCGGCGGCTCGACCAGCAACGGCCGCGACTCCAACCCGAAGTTCCTGGGCGTCAAGCGCTTCGGCGGCCAGACGGTCACGACCGGCTCGATCATCGTCCGCCAGCGCGGCACGAAGATCCACCCCGGCGAGAACGTCGGCCGCGGTGGCGACGACACCCTCTTCGCCCTGGCCGACGGCCAGGTCAGCTTCCGCAAGTCCGGCAAGCGCACGTTCGCCGAGATCGTTCCCGCCGAATAGGCGGGCACGATCTCGTGAGGCCGGGGGGCAAGCGGTCTGGTCCGTCAGGGCCGGACCGGTTGGGCCAGGTGCTTCCCGGCTAACCGCGAAGCACGACGCAGATCCGCGCAACGCCGCCGCCCCTGGGTGGCGGCGTTCGCACGTCCGGGGCTACCAGACCTCGGGTGCCCACCCTGCCTCTGCCGCGGTGAACGCCGCCTCGACCGCCGGGACCACGGCGGGGTTGAGGACATCGACCATCCCGGCCGCGGCCAACCGTCCGAGGCGCACGTCCCCCATGTACAGGGCACCGAGCGCCTTCACGTCCATGCGCAGGTCGGCGTCTGACACCTCGGCCGGCTCGACCGAGACCCCCTCGGGTGCGACCTCGACCCGCCACGTCCCGTCGTTCGCCTCGAGCAGCCCGTCGTGGACCTCGATCGTCACCCCGGCCGAGTCAACGTAGGACCGCGCCCGCAGCGCGGCCGGCAGGTCGACCACCCGCACGTGCAGCGCGTCGCCCGGTCGGCGCACCACCCGTCGGGAGTCCGCCAGCAGCAGGGGCAGCACGTCGTCGACGGGGCGCCGCCGCGCATCCACCGTCTGGACCAGGTCGTGGCTGAGCAGGTAGCGCCACATCGACGCCTCCGCCTGGGCGTCCACCCCGGCCATCTCGATCAGCGTGAGCACCGCGTGGGGCCGGCCTGAGGTGCGCTCCGGACCCTCCGCGAGCCCGTAGACGGCGTAGGCCGCGGGCTGCCCGTCCACCTCGGCGACGGCGACGTACTTGCGCGGCAGGCCGCCCATCGCGTCCTTCCGCGTGCTGAGGACCTGGAAGTGCCACCACGTCTGGCTGCGGGCGTGCAGTCCTGCCCGGCGACCGCGCGCGGCGGTGTAGATCGGGTCGAGGACCTCCGCCGCCTCGGCCAGCGGCACGAACGACACCGACGTCGGCGGAGGTGGCGCGGTGTCGAGCCACGTCACGGGCCCGTCCACCTCCACCTCCACCCGCTGGCCCTCGATCGCCGGGCCGTAGCCGAACCGGCCGTAGATCGACGCCTCGCTGGCCCACAGCGCCGCCAGCGGCTCGCCCCGCTCGGCGACATCCCGGAGGTGCTGGGTCATCGCCCGCGCCAGCAGTCCCCGCCGACGGTGCGTCGGCGCGACCCCCACCCAGGTCGTCCCGCCCACCCGCGCCGACCCGCCCGGCACGCTCATGTCGAAGGAGTACGCGGACAGGCTGCCGACCAGCTGCTCGCCGTCGAAGGTCGCGAGGGACCGGTCGTACTCGAACACCGACCGCTCGGCGTCGTGGTCCGCAGACGTGAAGTCGCTCGCGAACACGAAGGCGAGGAGGTCGGCGGCCGCGGTGAACTCGTCCGGACCGATCGGGCGGAGGGGCAGCTCTGGGGTGTGCACGCCCGCAGCGTACGGGCGCCGCGGCGGCGGGCGCGACCTCCGGCTGCGGCGCATAGGCTCGGGTCGACGACCAGGCAGGGGACCAGCCCGACGACCGACCCCGAGGACCCAGGATGGACGTAGCCAACTCACTGCTCGACGTGGTCGGGGACACGCCGCTCGTCCGGCTCAGCCGGTTCTCCGCCGACGTCCCGCCGACGATCCTGGGCAAGGTCGAGTACATGAACCCGGGCGGGTCGGTGAAGGACCGGATCGGGTTGGCGATGGTCCTCGCCGCCGAGGAGTCCGGCGAGCTGCGGCCCGGCGGCACGATCGTCGAGCCGACGAGCGGCAACACCGGCGCCGGCCTCGCGATCGTCGCGGCCCAGCGCGGCTACCGCTGCATCTTCGTCATGCCGGACAAGATGTCGGCGGAGAAGATCAACCTGCTGCGCGCCTACGGCGCCGAGGTCGTGGTCTGCCCCACCGACGTCGACCCCGACGACCCCCGGTCCTACTACCGCACCGCCGAGCGGCTGGTCGCCGAGACGCCTGGGGCGTACAAGCCCGGCCAGTACTGGAACCCCGCCAACCCCCAGGCCCACTACGAGAGCACCGGGCCGGAGATCTGGCGCCAGACCGACGGGCGGATCGACGTGTTCGTCGCGGGCGTGGGCACCGGCGGGACGATCACCGGCACCGGGCGGTACCTGAAGGAGCAGAACCCCGATGTGGTCGTCGTGGGGGCGGACCCGGAGGGGTCGATCTACTCGAGCGAGGAGGTCCACAGCTACCTCACCGAGGGGGTGGGTGAGGACTTCTGGCCCGACACCTTCGACCCCTCGATCGTCGACCGCTACGTCACCGTCAGCGACCGCGACGCGTTCCTGACCGCGCGCCGGCTGACGCGGGAGGAGGGGATGCTGGTCGGCGGGTCCTGCGGCACCGCGGCGTTCGCCGCCCTCGAGGTGGCGAAGGACATGGGACCCGACGCGGTGATCGTGACCCTCCTGCCCGACAGCGGCCGCAACTACCTGTCGAAGATCTACAACGACGACTGGATGCGCGACCACGGCTTCCTCCGCCAGGGCGGCAGCGCGCGCCTGTCCGAGGTGTTGGCCCACAAGCGCTCGGGGACCGACCTGCCGACCATCGTCCACGTCCACCCCCACGAGCGGGTCCGCGACGCGATCGCCACGCTGTCGACCTACGGCGTAAGCCAGATGCCGGTGGTCCGGTCGTCGGCCGAGCACGAGGCCGGCGGCCCCGAGCGGTCCTTCACCGACACCGACGACCTGATCGGCTCGATCCGCGAGCGGGGCCTGCTCGACCGGGCGTTCCGCGACGCCGGCGTGCTCGACAAGACCGTCGCCGACGTGATGGACGAACCCCTCCCCGTCACCGACGCCCAGGACACCGTCGACGCGGCCATGGGCCAGCTCACCCAGCGCGCCTCGGCGGTGCTCGTCTGCGAGGGGTCCCGTCCCGTGGGCGTGCTGACACGAGCGGACATCCTGGACTTCATGACGACGCGGAAGGGGTCGTAGGACCATGGCCGAAGGCTCGCGAGAGCGCTGGGCGGACACCGGGTTCGCCACCCGGGCGATCCACGCGGGGCAGGACCCCGAACCGCGCACCGGCGCGGTGGCCGTGCCGGTGTTCCAGACCTCGACGTTCGCCCAGCCGGCGGTCGGGGAGCACCTCGGCTGGGACTACGCCCGCTCCGGCAACCCCACCCGCGACGCGTTGGAGGAGTCCCTCGCCTCGTTGGAGGGCGGGCGGCACGGCTTCGCGTTCGCGAGCGGGTCGGCTGCCCAGGACGCCGTCGTCCGCACGCTGTCACCTGGTGACCACGTGCTGATCGCGCCGGACGTCTACGGCGGCACGTACCGGCAGTTCCGCCGCGTCCACCAGCCCTGGGGCCTCGCCTTCGACCCCGTCGACCTGGCCGACCTGGACGCGGTCGTCGCCGCCTGGCGGCCCGACACGCGGATGCTGTGGATCGAGACGCCGACCAACCCACTCCTCAACGTGTTCGACATCGCGGCGCTCAGCGAGATCGCCCACGAGCGCGACGCGCGCGTGGTCGTCGACAACACCTTCGCGACGCCGTACCTGCAGAACCCCCTCGACCTCGGCGCCGACGCGGTCGTGCACTCCACGACGAAGTACCTCGGCGGGCACTCCGACGTCGTCGGGGGAGGGGTGGTGACCGACGACGACGTGCTCGCCGAGCGCGTCCGGTTCCTCCAGAACTCCCTCGGGGCGGTCCCCGGCCCCTGGGACGTCTACCTGGTGCTGCGCGGCATCAAGACCCTCGCCCTGCGGATGGATCGCCACTGCGACAACGCCCAGGCCTGCGTCGAGGTGCTCCGCGGCCACGACGCGGTCACCGAGGTCCTCTACCCCGGCGTGGCCGGCCACCCCGGCCACGAGGTCGCCACGTCCCAGATGCGGGACTTCGGCGGGATGGTCAGCTTCAGGGTCGGTGACGAGGCACTCGCCCGCCGGATCTGCGCCTCCTTCGAGGTGTTCACCCTCGGCGAATCCCTCGGCGCGGTCGAGTCCCTGGTCGAGCACCCCGGCGCGATGACCCACATGTCGGTCGCCGGGTCGCCGCTCGAGGTCCCGGGTGACCTGATCCGCCTGAGCGTCGGCGTCGAGGACGTCGACGACCTGACCGAGGACCTGCGCCAGGCCCTCGCGAAGGGGACGGCGTCGACCCGGGACCTCTAGGGGGTCCGAGGTCGACGCCCCCGTTCCGGTCCGCTACGGCTTGAAGAGGACCTTCACGGCGCCGTCGTCCTTCTCCTTGAACATCTCATAGGCCTTCGGCGCGTCGGCCAGGGGCAGGCGGTGGGTCGCGAAGTCGTCGACGCCGAGCGGGTCGTCGTCGCCGAGCAGCGGGATGATGTCGTCGGCCCACCGCTTGACGTTCGCCTGGCCCATCCGGATCGTGAGCTGCTTGTCGAACATCGTCAGCAGCGGCAGCGGGTCGGCCATGCCGCCGTAGACGCCGATCAGGCTGAGGGTGCCGCCGCGACGGGTCATGTCGATCGCGGGGAGGAGCGCGCCGAGGCGGTCCATCGCGGCCTTCTTCATGAACGGCTCGGCGATCGCGTCGGGCATCATCTGCGTCATCTTGTGCGCGAGCTCGGTCACGGGCGAGCCGTGCGCCTCGAGCCCCACCGCGTCGATGACCGAGTCGGCGCCACGGCCCTGCGTGAGCTGCTTGACGGCGGCGCCGAGGTCGTCGTGCTCGCGCAGGTCGAGGGTCGTCACGCCGCGGGCGGCGGCGCGGGCCAGCCGCTCGGGCACCAGGTCGATGCCGATGACCGTGCCGGCGCCCCGGTGCTGGGCGATGCGGCAGGCCATGTCGCCGATCGGGCCGAGTCCGAGCACCGCGACCGTGCCGCCCTCGGGGATGTCGGCGTACTCGACGGCCTGCCAGGCGGTGGGGAGCACGTCGGAGAGGTAGACGTAGCGCTCGTCGTCGACGCCGTCGGGCACCTTGATGGGGCCGTAGTCGGCGTGGGGGACGCGCAGCAGCTCGGCCTGCCCGCCGGGGACCGCGCCGTACAGCTTGGTGTAGCCGAACAGGGCGGCGCCCATCCCCTCCTCGGTCACCTGGGTGGTCTCGCACTGGGTCTGCAACCCCCGGTCGCACATGAAGCAGTGCCCGCAGGCGATCTGGAACGGCACGACGACGCGGTCGCCGACCGACAGGTCCGTCACGCCGGAGCCCACCGCCTCGACGATGCCCATCGGCTCGTGGCCGAGGATGTCGCCCTCGGACATGAACGGGCCGAAGACGTCGTAGAGGTGCAGGTCCGAGCCGCACAGCCCGGTGGTCGTGATCCGCAGGATCGCGTCGGTCGGCTCGGAGATGGTCGGGTCGGGCACGGTGTCGACCCGGACGTCGCCGGGGCCGTGCCACACAGCTGCCTTCATGATCTGGCTCCTCGTGGGGGTTGGGGTCGAGCGGTGGTTGCCCACGCCCTCCCCGGGCCCCCCGGGGGGCTGAACCGCCATGGCACGTTCAGTAGCCGAGTTCGGCGTCGATGAGCCCGATGAGCGGCTCACCCGCGGTCATGCGCTGGACGTTCGCCCGCACCCGGGCGGCGATCAGCGGGACGGCCATCGCCTCGGTGTTGGCGGTGTGGGGGGTGATCAGGCAGTTCTCGAGCGTCCACAGGGGGTGGCCGTCGGGCAGGGGTTCGGGGTCGGTGACGTCGAGGGCCGCGCCGGCGATCACGCCGTCGCGCAGGGCGGTCACCAGGTCGTCGGTCACCACGTGCGGTCCGCGCGCGACGTTGACCAGCCACGCGTCGTCGCGCATCGCCGCGAGGACCTCGGCGTCGATCACCCCGCGCGTCTCGTCGGTCAGGGCCAGCGCCAGCACGACCGCGTCCGCGTCGCCGATCGCCTCGAGCGTCGCGTCCGGCGACACCACCCGGGCCGCCCCCTCCATCGGCGCCGCCGAGCGGCGCACCACGGTCACGTCGACGTCGAAGCCGGCGAGCTGGCCGAGCAGGGACTCGGTGATCCCGCCGCCCCCGAGCACGGTCAACCGCCCGCCGATGAGCGACGTGCCCCACTGCGGTCCCCAGCTGGTCGCGCGGGCGCGAGCCGGAAGATCCCGCATGAGCGCCAGCAACATCGCGATGGCGTGCTCGGCCACCGGGTCCGCGTACACGCCCTTGCCGCACGCCCAGGTCCGGCCATCGTCGAAGAGGCCCTCGGCAGCGAAGGACTCCACGCCCGCCCACAGCAGCTGCACCACCTCGACCTGCGGGGCGTCGACGAGGAGCTGGCGGAGCCCCTCGGTGTCCGACACGTCGGTCCACACGACCATGCGGGCCTCGTCGGGGTCGACCAGGCGGCCGCCGGCCTCGCGGACGGCGTCCTGCAGGTGCGAGCGGGTGCCGGCGGGGCGGACCGCGACGGGCAGGGCGGTGGAGGGATCAGCCATCGCCGTCGCAGGCTAGGCCGTGCGCGCCCGTGTCGGGCGACCGGACCCTCAGATCTGGGACCTGGTGGCGCCGGCGGAGCTGTGGCTCAGATCTGGCGATCACCTCAGCAGAGCGGGACCGCAGATCTGGGACCTGGTGGCGCCGGCGGAGCTGTGGCTCAGATCTGAGAACTCGGGGACGGGGCCGGCAGGGGTCATCCCGCCGGCAGCTGGTCCCGCGCCGCGCCCATCAGCAGGACCGCCTCGATCTCGTCGAGCGGGGCCGCGGGGTCGAGGACCGACGCGGTGAGGGCGTAGGTCCCGCCCTCGGCGCCGGTGACCAGGAACGCGCCCGCGACCACGCCCGGCTCGGACCCGCCCTTGAACAGGATCTCCTCCCAGCGGCCCTCCTCGTCCGGGATGCCCGGGTTGGTCGTGAGGATCCCGCGGAGGGGGGCCATGCCGGGGTCGTCGAACCGGACGTGCAGGGCGGCGAGGACCCGGCAGAGGTCCTCGGGGGAGGCGAACCACTCGATCTCCGCCGGCCGGACCGGGTCGCCGGTGAACGTGGTGACCGGTGGCAGCGGCTCGCCGGCCAGGTCGTCCAGCACCGCGCGGCGGGTCGTCTCGTCGCCGTCGACCCACGCCTGCTGGACCTCCGGGTCCGCGGCCTTCAGCACGAACAGCTCCCGGGTGGTCGGGAAGGGCGTGTTGAGGGAGGGGTCCGCGTGGCCGTAGGCCGCCTGCGCCGCCTCGACGGCATCCCGGCCGACGGCGCGGATGAGCAGGTCGGTGGCGGTGTTGTCCGAGATGGAGATCATCAGCTCCGCGGCCTCGGCGATGCTGACCGGGCTGCCCGCCGGACGGTCCTGCAGCACGCCGGACGGCAGGCTCTTGTCGGACTCCGCGAGCTCGACGGAGTCGGTCCACGCCAGCTCGCCCGCGTCGACGGCGTCGACGACCGCGGCCAGGACGTAGAGCTTGAACGCCGACCCGATCGGAGCGGGCTGGTCGGCCGCGACGCCGACGTCGGTGGTGCAGGTGGTCCCCTCCACGGTGGAGGCGGCCAGGTGCAGCTGACCCATCGCGGCCAGGCGGTCGACGGCGTCCTGCAGCGAGGTGACGGGTTCGTCGAGGGTGGGCGGCTCGCCGGGGCTCAGCAGCAGGCCATCGATGCGGCCCTCGGCGTCGACGTGGAGGGTGATCACCAGCTCGGTCCCGTCGGACGCGGTGGCCTCGACGACCAGACCGGAGCCGTCCCGGGACCGCTCCTCACCCAGCGTGAACGGCGCCAGCGCGGTCACCTGGTCGAGGGTCGCGGCGAACTGCTCGAACGGCAGCTGGTCTGTGAACACCTGCGCGAAGCGCTCGTCGTAGGTCTCCCGGTCCACCTCGGCGCCGTCGAGCACGCCGAGGACGAACGCGAGCTGGGAGTCCACCGCGCCGGTGTCCGCCGCCCCGGGGTCCTCGCTCGCGGTCCCGGTGGGCGCCTCGGTCACCGGGCTCTCCGACGTGGGCCCCTCCGACATGGGCCCCTCCGACGGGCTCGGCGACGACGACGCGGCCGGTCGCTCGGTCGGCGCGGGCTCGCTGGCGTCCGAGCCGCCGGCGTCGGGATCGGAGGCGGTGCAGCCGACGAGGACCAGGACCAGCAGGACGAGGGTGGTGCGTGCCATGCCCACAGGGTCACGTGATCCCGACCTGGGCACATCCGCCCCGAGGTGGACCTGCCGCTCGGCCGGGAGGGGGAGGGGTCCCGGCTACGCTGGCCGGGCCATGTTCGTCGACCAGGTCAAGATCAACGTGCGGGGCGGCAAGGGCGGTGACGGCGTCACCTCGTTCCGCCGCCAGCCGTACGAGCCGAAGGGCCCGCCCGAGGGCGGCGACGGTGGCGGCGGCGGTGACGTCCTGGTCGTCGCCGACCACCAGCTCGCCACCCTGGTCGACTTCCACTTCCGCCCCCACCGCAAGGCCGGGAACGGCGCCAACGGCTCCGGTGACCTGCGCCACGGCGCGAGGGGGGACGACGAGGTCCTGGCCGTCCCGGTCGGCACGGTGGTCACCGACGCCGAGACCGGTGAGGTCATCGCCGACCTCCTCGTCGACGGCCAGGAGGTGGTGGTCGCCGCCGGCGGCCGAGGCGGCCGCGGCAACGCCGCGTTCCGGACCCGGCAGCGCCGCGCGCCCCGCTTCCACGAGTTCGGCGCGGCGGGGGAGGAGCGGTGGGTCACCCTCGAGCTGAAGCTCGTCGCCGACGTCGCCCTGGTCGGGTTCCCGAACGGCGGCAAGTCGTCGCTCATCAGCCGGCTGTCGGCGGCGAAGCCGAAGATCGCCGACTACCCGTTCACGACCCTCCAGCCGAACCTCGGCGTGGTGACGGCCGACGACCTCGACTTCGTGGTCGCGGACGTGCCGGGCCTGATCGAGGGGGCGGCGGAGGGACGCGGCCTCGGCCACGAGTTCCTCCGCCACGTGGAGCGGGCCGGGGCCCTGGTCCACGTCCTCGACTGCGCCTCGGGCTACGCGGCGGCGGACGACGACCACCCGACCAGGCGCTACGAGCAGCGGAACCCGGCCGAGGACCTCGAGGTCGTGCTCGCCGAGCTGCGCGCCTACGAGTCCGACCTGGTCGACCGGCCCGCGATCGTGTGGCTGAACAAGGTCGACGCGGACCCGGACATGGCCGCGCTGATCCGCCCGGAGCTCGAGGAGGCGGGCTGGGAGGTCCTCAGCGGCTCGGCGGTGACGGGGGAGGGCGTCGAGGCGCTGCGCTGGCGCCTGGCCGACCTGGTCCGCCAGGCGCGGGCGGAACGGCGTGACCCCGACCACCCCCAGCCCACCGCGCGACCGGTCCTCCGCCCGCGCCAGCAGCGCAGCGGCCCGGACTTCTCCGTCGTCAAGGTCGGGTTGGGCGGCGGCGAGGTCGGCTGGCGGGTCGTGGGGGACCGCATCGAGCGCTGGGTGACCCAGCTCGACCTCGGCAACGTCGACGCGGTCGCCTACCTGCAGGGCCGTCTCCAGCGGGCCGGGGTCGAGGCGGCGCTGGCGGAGGCGGGGGCCCAGCCCGGCGAGGACGTCGAGATCGCGGGGACGGTCTTCACCTTCAAGCCCGAGGAGTGGGACGTCGCCGACGACGCCGACCTCGACGCCGGCTGGGACGACGACGAGGAGGTCGACGTCACCGTGCCCGACGGCCCCGTCGAGATCGACGTCCCGGCGGCCGACGACCCGCCGGCCGACGACGACCCCGGCTCGCGGCGGCCGTGACCCGTCGCTACGACCGGCCCGGACGGGTCGTGGTCAAGCTGGGCTCGTCGACGCTCACCGCGGCCGACGGCGGGCTCGACCGCGACGTCGTCGAGGCCGTGTGCGCCCAGATCGCCGCGCTGGTCGGCGACGGCGTCGACGTCGTCCTGGTCTCCTCCGGCGCGGTGGCCGCGGGGCTCCGCCCGCTCGGCCTCGACCGCCGCCCCGAGGACCTCGGCCGCCTGCAGGCCGCGGCCAGCGTGGGCCAGGGCGCCCTCGTCCACGCCTACGCGACCGCGCTCGCCCGCCACGGGCTGCCCTGCGGCCAGGTGCTGCTCACCCCCGACGACGTCATCGACCGCCAGCGCTACCTCAACGCCCGCACCACGGTGTCCGAGCTCCTCCGCATGGGCGCGGTCCCGGTCGTCAACGAGAACGACACCGTGGTCACCGACGAGCTCCGCTTCGGGGACAACGACCGGCTCGCCGCCCTGGTGGCGTCGATGCTCGACGCCCGGCTGCTGGTCCTGCTGAGCGACGTCGAGGGCCTGCACGACGGCGACCCGGCCAGCGGCGCACCGGTGATCGACGTGGTGCCGGACCTCGCCGCCCTCGACGCCCGCCACGCCGGCCCGAGCAGCTCCGGCCTGGGCCGGGGCGGGATGGCGACGAAGCTGGAAGCGGCCCGGATCGCCACGTTCAGCGCCGCGCACTGCGTGATCGCCCGCGGTCGGCGTCCGGATGTCATCACCGACGTCGCCGAGGGACGCGCCGTCGGCACCTGGTTCCCGCCGACCGGCAAGCGACCGGACTCCCGCCGGCTGTGGCTGGCCTTCGCGCACCAGCCGACCGGCCGCCTGCACGTCGACGCGGGTGCGGTCCGGGCGCTCAGCCAGAACGGCGCGTCGCTGCTGGCCATCGGGGTGACCGCCGCGGAGGGGGACTTCGTCGCGGGCGACGCCGTGGACCTGGTCGGACCAGACGGCCGGCCGGTGGCGCGCGGCATCGTGGCCTTCGACGCCGACGTGGTCGAGGCGATGAAGGGCCGCCCCACCGACGTGCTCGTCGACCGCTTCGGGGCCGAGGGCGCCCGCCCGGTGCTCCACCGCGACCAGCTCGTTCTGATCGGCTGAGCGCACCCGGTCTCCCACCCCTGGCCGGCGGGTCCGGGCGAACCGGCGCCGACCCTGCGATCCTTGTCGGTGTGCGCACCGCCCGCAGAGCCGACCGGTCGGCCCGCCTCCGGCGAGTGGCCCCGGGGGTGCTGGCCGGCGTGCTCGGACTGGTGGTGCTCGTCGCCGCGGCGGTCCCCAACGACCCGCTGGTCACGCAGCAGACGCACCTGAACGTCGTCCGGGCCTACGAGGCGTGGGACCTCCGCCGCGGCGAGGACGCCGTGGTCGCGGTGCTCGACACCGGCGTGGACCTCGACCACCCGGACCTGGTGGGGCGTCTGGTGGAGGGGGTCGACCTGGTCGAGCCGGACACCCCGCCCGACGACCCGCAGGGCCACGGCACGCTCGTCGCGGGGATCATCGTCGCCAACGCGGACAACGCGCGCGGGGTCGCCGGCGCCGCGCCGCGGGCGAGCGTCATGCCGATCCGGGTCCTCGACGCCCAGGGCCGGGGGACCAGCGACCTGGTGGCGGCGGGCATACGCCACGCGATCGACCACGGCGCCGACGTGATCAACCTGTCCCTCGCCGAGGTCGAGGCCCGCGACAGCCTGCTGTCGCTGTCCCTGGTCGCCGACACCGAGGTGCAGCGCGCGGTCCAGGAGGCCGCCGACGCCGGGCTGGTCGTGGTCGCCGCGGCCGGGAACGACGCCGACGACCGGACGCCGTACGACGTCGACGCCCCAGTGGTCGTCGTCGGGGCGACCGACGACGAGGACCGGGTGTGGGAGGACTCCAACGTCGACGACCGGACCCTGTTCGCGCCGGGCGTGTCGATCCTGTCGACCTGGTACGAGGGCCGGTACGCGAAGGCGGACGGCACCTCGTTCGCGACGCCGATCGTGGCGGCGGGCGCGGCGATGCTGGCCGGGGCGGGTCTCGAGGCCGACGACATCCGCGCCCGGCTGGCCGACACCGCGGTGGACGTCGGCGCCGGGGTCGGGCGCCTCGACCTGGCCGCGGCCGTGGAGGGGCTCCCCGCGGCGCCGATCCCGTCGGGCCCACCGCCGGAACCGCCTCCCACGACCCCGCCGGCAGACCCCGCCGCCACCTCCGCCGACCCGGCGGCCGACCCGGGCGCCCTCGGGCAGGTGCAGCCGGTCGAGGAGGTCCTCCCGGCCGCGACGGTCACCGAGCCGCCGCCGCCGATCGCGACGATCGACCCCGACCGGTCGACCGCCAGCCCGACCGAGGACGCCGGCGCGGAGATCGTCGTCGACGCCGGCCGCGAACCGCCGTCGTCGGCCACGCCGACGCCGTCCCCCCGACCCCTCGTGGTCGACGAGTCCGACGGGACCGGTGCCGTGCGCAGCGTCGTGATCCCCCTCGCCATCTCGCTCCTCGGCATCGACGTCCTGCTGGTCGGCTGGGTCCTCGGACGCACCCGCGACGAGCCCTGACCGGCGCGGTCAGCCCTCGGGGCCGGCGATGAGCAGCGCGAGCGCCGCCTCGAACTGCCCCGCGGTGGTCCGCGGGTCGCACCCGGTCCGGTCTGCGAAGCGGTCCAGCCGGTAGCCGACCGTGTTCGCGTGGACGTGGATGGACTGGCCGGCCGCACCGAGCCGTCCGTCGTTGTCGAGGTAGGCGCGGACCGTCTCGGCCATCAGCGGGTCGGCCTCCAGCACGTCGACGGCCGGCTTGACGAGGTGGTGGAGGCGGTGCAGCTGCCCCGCCAGCACGCAGGCGAACCAGTCGTCGCGGAAGCGCACGACCGGGCGGCCGAGCAGCCGGGCGGCGTCGAAGGCCTGCTGGGCGTCGCGCACCGATTCGAGCGCGGCCTCCAGGCCGGGGCGGGCCATGCCGATGCCGATCGGTCCCCGCTGGGCGGCGAAGGCGAGCGACTCATCCGCGGTGTTCGTCAGCAGGACCACCGAGTCCTGTCGCTCCACGAGGACGATCCCCGCCTCCCGCAGGCGCAAGGGGTCGTCGTCGGCTTCGGGGCGGCGCACGCCCGCGACGATGTCGGCGTCGGGGTCGAGCCCCAGGGCCCGCGCCTCGTCCCTCGCGACCGCCGCCCCCTCCGGCAGCTCCCGCAGCAGGTCCATGAACACGAGCGCTCGGCGGCGCACCTCGGACCCCCGCTCGCGTGACGCCTCGTGGTAGGCCTCGGCGACGCTGGCCGACACCAGGTGCATCATCGCCCAGAAGTGCCCGGCCACGTCCACCAGGTCGTCGACGGCCTCCTGCCCGGCAGCCTTCGCCGCGTCGGTCAGCAGCCGCCACACCGCGATGTAGCCGACCTGGTAGGCCTGGATCACGTGGGTGACGGCCATCTCCTGCCGGGCGCGCCGCGTCCCGAGGACCGCGCGCTCGGCGACCTCGTCCGCCCGCAGCGACCGGTCCTCGGCGATCGCGCGCAGGGTGACCTCGACGTTCACCCGCACCGACCACCACAGGTCGCTGCGCGGGACCGGACCGGCCGCGTACCCGGGCAGGCGACCGCGGATCACCTCCACCACCTCGTCGGTGACGGCCTCCATGTCCTCCATCAGCTTGGCGGCCAGCCGCGCGGTCGGACGTGCCCCCACGCGGACCCGCCCCCCGGGCGCGACGGTGTCGGCGTGCCGGGACGGGTCGAAGATCTGGCTCATGCGCGGCGTCAGCCTGCCACCGCGATCCGGACGGCCACAACGGGCGCCGTGGACCACGGTCAGCGCGCCAGGGCGGCGATCCCCTCGAGCAGGCGGTCGAGGGCGAAGCTGAAGGGCTCCTCGACGTCCATCGCGACCCACGCCGGCGCGATCGCCTCGATGTGGGGGTACCGGCCGTCGGAGTCGGCCACCAGGGAGTCGATGAACTGCTGGTGGGCCAGGTCGTCGTCGCCGTCCGGTGACAGCACCTCCTCGACGGAGCGGCGCACGACCGCGCTGCCGAAGATGAACCCGAGCAGGGACGACTGGGCCCGCGCGACGTCGGGGTCGTCCAGCCCGACGCGCCGCAGCGCGCCGGCGATCGTGTCGAGGCTGGCCAGCATGCTCGGCGTCGACATGCCGGACCGCATCACCACCGCGAGGATCCCCGGGTGCTCGGTCAGCACGTCGCGCATCCGGTGGGCCGCATCGGTGAGGGTGCGGCGCCAGTCGTCCCCGTGGTCGACGATCTGGACCTCGCCGACGAGGACCTCGACGACGCGGCGGCGGAGCTCCTCGAGGTCGGCGACGTGGCGGTAGAGCGACATCGGCGCGCGGCCCAGGCGGCGGGCCACCCGCCGCATGGACAGCTCCTCGAGGGACGCCTCGCGGGCCACCTCGACCGCCGCGGCCACGACCGTCTCGGTGGACAGGGGCTGGCCAGCAAGTCGTGGAGCAGCGCGAGGGGACATGGCGTACAGTGTACGCGTCTGCATACGGTGTACGCCGATCACTCTGCTCCGGCCGTCCCCTCCGCCGCGGGCCCATCCTCCCCACACCACCCCTCCCACACCCAGAGGTCTCCGACGTGGATCGTCTCGTCATCATGCTGTCGCGCGCCGTCCGGCGCGCGCCGGCCATCGTGCTCATCGGCGCGATCGCCCTGACCGCCGTCATCGGCGCGTTCGCCGGGCAGATCGAGCAGGGCGGCGGCAACGAGGGCTTCAGCCCCGACAACCCGGAGCTGCAGGCCCAGCAGCGGATCGCGGACGAGTTCGGCTCCTCCGGCGACGTGGTCCTGCAGGTCCTCCTGCGCGGTGACGACGGGGCCGACGTCCTCTCCTCAGCCGGCCTGGCGGCGACCCTCCGGCTCCAGCAGGCCCTGGCCGGCAGCGACGTCGCGGACCTGCTGGTCCAGCGCTCCGAGCAGCCCGCGGTCGTCAGCCCCCTGAACGTGGTCCTCCAGGGCGTGGCCCAGCAGGGCGGGGACCCGGAGACGCTCGACGACGCCGCCGTGGACCAGGCGTTCACCGGGGCGATCGAGTCGCTCCCGCCCGAGCAGTCCGGCTTCGTGACCGGCCTCCTGCCCGACGACGTCGACCCGGCGACCGCGGAGTCCGACGTCGCCCTCGCCGTCGTGTTCCTCGACCCCGCCGCACTGCCGGAGGACGACTTCGAGGCCGCCGCCGAGGTCCAGCGGGTCGCCGAGGTCGTCGAGGGGCTGGACGTCGACGGCGTCAGCCTCGAGCCGTTCGCCACCGAGCTGCTGTTCGCCTCGACCGACGACTTCGCCGAGGAGATCGGCCGGCTCTTCGCGTCGGCCATCGGGATCATCATCCTGATCCTCGCCTTCGTCTACTTCGTCAAGCCGCGCGACGACAGCTCCTGGGCCGCGTCGCTGCGGCGGACCGCCGCCGACGTCGCCCTGACCCTCCTCGTCGTGATCATGGCCATCGGCTGGGTCCAGGGCGCGGCGGGCCTCCTCGGCCCCAACGTCCTCGGCGTCATCGGGCCGCTGGCGGAGACCGGGCAGATCGTGCCGGTCCTGCTGATCGGCCTCGGCGTCGACTACGGCATCCACCTGACCGCCCGCTACCGGGAGGAGACAGGGGAGGGCACCGTCAGCGAGGCCATCGGCACCGCCACCTCGACCGTCGGCATCGCGCTCATCCTGGCCACGATCACGACCGTGGTCGGCTTCCTCACCAACGTGACCTCGCCGATCCCGGCCCTGAAGGACTTCGGCATCCTGGCCGCCGTCGGCATCACCGCGGCGTTCGTCCTGATGCTGACCGTCTTCCCCGCCGTCCGGCTGCTGCTCGACCGCCGAGCCGAGGCGAAGGGCCGCCTCCCGCGCCACACCCTCACCGGCACCGGCGAGGGCGCCCTGCCCAAGGCGATGGGCCGGCTGTCGGTCCTGGCCGAGCGGGCCGCCATCCCCACCCTGGTCGTCTTCGTCGTCATCGGCGGCGCCCTCGGCGGCATCGGCCTGGCCAACGTCTCGACGGAGTTCAGCTTCACCGACTTCCTGCCGGAGGACGACCCGCTGGTCACCACCCTCGACACGATCACCGAGGAGTTCGGCGCCGGGTTCGGCGAGACGACCAACGTGCTGGTGGAGGGCGAGGTCGACGCCGAGGCCCACAACGCGATGGTCGCCGCGACCCAGGAGCTGACCGGCGTCGACGACGTCGTCACCTTCGGCGAGAACGCCGCGGCCAGCTCACCGGTCAGCGTCCTCGGGCAGGTCCTCGCCAGCCTGGTCCCGGCAGACGGGGTCCCGGCCGACGGTGCTCCAGCAGACGGGGCCCCGGCCCAGATCGATCCGGCCGTGGCCCAGCAGGTCGCTGCGATGGTCGAGCCCGGCTCGCTCACCGTGCCCGAGGGGACCGACGTCCCCGCGCTCTACGACCTGCTGGTCCAGGCCGCGCCTGCCGCCGCCTCGCAGGTGATCGCCGAGGACGGCCGTCCCGTGCTGTTCACCATCCAGACCGAGGCGGGTGAGGACCGCGCCGACGAGCTGGCGACCGCGCTGGCCGAGGTGTTCGCGCCCGTGGAGGAGGCGCTGGGCGAGGGGTCGGTGACGGCCACCTCCAACAACATCATCACCACAGAGATCGTGTCGTCGCTCCGGGACTCCCAGCTGCAGTCGCTCTTCATCGCGATCGCGGCGGCGATGGCCCTGCTCGTCGCCACCTACTGGATCACCCAGCGCCGTCCGATGCTGGGCGTCATCACCATCGCGCCGGTCGCCCTGATCGTCCTGTGGACCTTCGGGATGATGGCGGCCACCGGCGTCCCCGTCGGGCCGGTCACAGCGACCATCGCGGCCCTCGCCGTCGGCATCGGCGTGCCCTACACGATCCACGTCACGAACCGCTGGACCGAGGACCGTCGGAACGCCGACCCGGCGACGGCCATCCGCGCCACCGTGCGCCACACCGGCGGGGCGCTGGCCGGGTCCGCCTTCACGACCATCGCCGGGTTCGGGATCCTGATCACGTCATCGCTGACGCCGTTCCAGCAGTTCGGCCTGGTCACGGTCTACTCGATCGCCTTCGCGCTGATCGCCTCGACGATCGTCCTGCCGGCGATGCTGTTCCTCTACGACCGCCACCGCCGGGCCCGCGGGGACGACCCCGCCGCGGCGAGGGCCACCGCCGGCGCGGAGCGGGGACCGGACTGGTCCCCGCCGGACCCCGCGGACGCGGTCACCACCCCGGACGCGCGCTAGTCCGCGGGCAGCCCCGCCGGGAAGGCCGGGGGGCGGCCCTCGGCCCACAGCACGTCGTCGGCCACCTGCAGGACCATCTCGGTCAGCATCTCCGGGGTGACCTGCAGCAGCCGCCAGATCTCGATCGCGCTGCCGACGTCGGACGTCCAGCGGGCGAGCACCTCGTCGTCGTCGCGGTCGACCTCGATGAACAGCGACCGCTTCGGGCGCATCTGCCGGGTGGTCATCTTGGCGACGAACTCCTCGCCGGACTCCGTCCAGCTGCTCCGGACGATGAAGGACTCCGGCCGGGAGGCCTTGAGCTGGTCCGCCACCTGCTGCAGGTGCGCCGCGAGGTCGCCGTGGTGTCGCCGCTTGCGCTCGTCGAGGGCCCGCTCGGCGGCCTCGGCGTCGCTGCGGACCTTGTCCATCTCCTCCTCGGCTGCCCGCCGCCGCTCGGCGAGGTCGGCGTTGTTCGACAGCCGCTGCTCGAGGGCGTCGGAGAAGTCGCTCACTGCCGTGCTCCAAGGTCGGGGGCGGAGGGCCGCTCCCACTGTAGGCGGCTGGGTCCCCCGGACCGCGGCCCCTAGACTGACCCCGGTCACCGCGGGCGCCCGTCCCGCCGACCGGCCGAGGGAGCGACACCGTGGGAACCGAGTTCAGTGGACTGCCTGACACCGAGGCGCGGTTGCAGGCCGCCGGCTACCTGCCGTCCACGTCGATCGCCACGGTGACCTACCTGGCGGACCGCCTCGGCAAGCCCGTGCTGGTGGAGGGTCCCGCGGGCGTCGGCAAGACCGAGCTGGCCAAGGCGGTCGCGATCGCGAAGGGCGCCCGGCTGGTGCGGCTGCAGTGCTACGAGGGGCTGGACGAGGCCAAGGCGCTGTACGAGTGGAACTACTCCAAGCAGCTCCTCAGGATCCAAGCCGCCGGCGGCCAGGGCGTGTGGGACGAGACCCACGACGACATCTTCGGCCGCGACTACCTGCTGACCCGCCCCCTCCTCGAGGCGATCAGCGTCGACACCCCGACGGTGCTGCTGATCGACGAGGTCGACAAGGTCGACTTCGAGTTCGAGGCGCTCCTCCTCGAGATCCTCAGCGACTTCCAGGTCACCATCCCCGAGCTCGGGACCGTCGCGGCGGTCCACCAGCCCTACGTCGTGCTCACGTCGAACTCGACCCGCGAGCTCTCCGAGGCGCTCAAGCGGCGCTGCCTCTACCTCCACATGGACTACCCCGACATCGAGCGCGAGAAGGCCATCGTCCTCTCGAGGGTCCCCGAGGTGCCCGAGCAGCTCGCGGACCAGCTCGTGAAGGTCGTCCGCAGCCTCCGGAACCTGGAGCTGAAGAAGCACCCCTCCATCTCCGAGACCCTCGACTGGGCCCGCACGCTGCTGGCGCTCGGCTACGACACCCTGAACGCGGAGGTGGCGACGTCGACGCTGAACGTCGTGCTGAAGTACCAGGCGGACCTCGAGAAGGCCCTCAAGCACCTGAGCGTCCCGCCGGACCCGTCCTTGAACTGACCGGCTGGACCGAGCCCCGTCGTGACCGCGCTGACCCCTCCCGATCCCTCCCTGCAGGGCCTGCAGGCGCGGCTGCTCGACTTCCACCACGCCCTGCGGGATGCCGGGGTGCCCGTGGCGATTAGCGACGGGATGGACGCGATGCGGGCCGCGACCGCCATCGACCTGTTGGATCGGGCGGTGCTCCGCGAGGCGCTCGCGTCGACCCTGACGTCGTCGGCCAGCCACCGGATGGCGTTCGACACGCTGTTCGACATCTACTTCCCGCGCACCGCCGGGCTGCCGGGGGAGGGTGAGGGAGACCCCACCGGCACCGCTGACCCGACCGCGCCGACGGGTCCGCGGGACCCCATGGACTTCCTGAGCGACCTGATCGCCCAGCTGATGGAGGGGGACGACGCCACGCTCCGGCGCATGGCCCAGGAGGCCGTCGGGTCCTTCGGGAGGGTCGAGAACGCCGACGGGTCGACGTCGTACTTCGCCTACCGGGTGTACCGCCACTTCAACCTGCGGGGCTTGCTGCGCCGGCTGATGCAGGACTCCGGGATGGACGAGGCCGACGACGAGCTCATGCGCCGCCTGGCCGAGGACGAGTTCGCCGCCCGCCTGCAGCGCTTCCGCGAGGAGATCGACGCCGAGATCCGCCGTCGGCAGGTCGAGGAGCGGGGACCCGAGGCCGTCGCTCGACGCGCCGTCCGGCCCCTGCCCGAGGACGTCGACTTCTTCTCCACCACGGCCGACGAGCAGGCCCACATGCGGCGTGCGGTGCGACCCCTCGCCCGGAAGCTCGCGACCCGGCTCGCCGTCAAGCGCCGACGGGCCCGCGACGGGACCTTCGACGTCCGCAGGACCCTGCGACGGGCGCTCGGCAGCGGCGGGGTGCCGATCGACCCGGCGTTCCGGTCGAAGAAGGTCCACCGGCCCGAGCTGGTGCTGATCTGCGACGTGTCGGGCTCGGTGGCGGCGTTCGCCAAGTTCACGCTGATGTTCACCCACGCCCTGCAGGGGCAGTTCTCGAAGGTCCGCTCCTTCGCGTTCATCGACACCGTCGACGAGGTCACGCACCTCTTCGACGACGGCGACTTCGCCCGCGGGATGGCCAGGATGGGCGAGGAGGCGGACCTGGTGTGGCTCGACGGCCACTCCGACTACGGCCACGCCTTCGAGGTGTTCGCGCGGCGCTACCGGACCGCCCTGACCCCGCGGACCACCGTGCTGGTCCTGGGCGACGCCCGGAACAACTACCGGGCGGCGAACACCTGGGCGCTCAGGGAGATCCGCGAGCACGCCAAGCGGCTCTACTGGTTGAACCCCGAGCCGGCGACGCAGTGGGACTCCGGCGACTCCGTCGCGAGCGACTACGCCGTCGTCGCCGACCAGATGGTGGAGTGCCGCAACCTCACCCAGCTCGCCGCGTTCATCGAGAAGATCGCATAGGCGCAGCCTCCGGTTGAGAGGGCGACGTGTGGCCTCCGGCCACGCTGTCCGCTGTTCCGCCAGGTCGTGCCGCTCGCTGACGCTCGCTGACCTGGCGGTCCGGCTCGGCCGGCGCCTCGCCGGAGCCGGGATGCGGCCGTCGGGCGTCCGGCCCAGCCCACCCCGAGGGGGTCTGTCGGGTTCGTTCCGCACAGCGAGACGAAGATGACAGGCCACTCAGTGGTGTCACCTGCCACCACGATGGGACCAGGGTGTTGCCAGTTGCTAGGGACCACCTCGGCCGGGGTGAGGGTCGTAGTAGCAGGGTCATGAACGCGATGACGGCTGTCAACGATCTGCCTCCTTGGT
>NZ_CAXQBR010000024.1 GCF_964222135.1 Euzebya sp. | reverse complement strand
GCAGGACCACCAGCTCGGTGTCGTCACCCGTGCCGGCCAGGAAGCCCTCGCCGGGCTGGCCGTCGAGCAGGGCACGTCCGTCGACCAGCAGGACCAGCCGATCGGTGCGCGCCCCGTAGGCGCCGGCGGTCAGGGCGTCGGGGAAGTCCGTGCCCGTCGCGACCAGCAGCTCGGTCAGGTTCGCACCGTTCGCTGCGGCCCACTCGAGGATCGTGACGGCGGTGGCGTACCGCGTCGCGCCGCCGAGTCGTTCGGCGACCTCGACACCGGCCTCGGCCAGGTCCTCCTCCACGCCCTCGTCCACGGCAGCGGTGCCGCCGACGATGATCACGCGGTCCACCCCGTGGGCCGCCAGGGCCTCGGTGGTGGCGCCGCTCAGGCCATCGCCGCCCGTCAGGTAGATGGGCAGCCCTTGCGCCGCCGCGATCGGGGCGATCGCGAGGGCGTCGGCGAACGATCCGCCGGAGGCGATGACGGCGGTGCCGTCAGGTGCGCCACCGATCGCGTCCGCCACCAGGGCCGCGGTCTCGGTCCGGTCGCCACCGCCGATCCGCTCGACGGTGAGGCCCGCCGCGGTCAGCTCGGCGACGACCTCGTCGGACACCGCCGCGCTGCCGCCCATGACGACGACGCGGTCGGCGCCGAGTCGACGGATCTCGTCGAGCACGCGGGCGTCGAGTGCGCCGGACGGGGTCAGGAGCAGCGGGGCGTCGAGCTGGCCGGCCAGCGGCGCGGCCGACAGGGCGTCGGCGAAGCCGTCGGCGGTGGCGAGCACCACGTCGCTGCTCGAGTCCCACCCGGACCGCGAGGTCTGCACCGCGGTGCTGACCCGGTCGGAGCCGGCGATGCGGACCGCACCGTTCGCGACCCGGTAGGCGTAGAGCGTCGCGCCGTCGGTGACGGGGATGGTCAGCTCGCGACCGCCGTCCTGGGCGAAGCTCGTGCCCTCGGCGAAGCACCGCACGGTGAGCGTCGTGCCGTCGGGGGCGACGGCGATCAGGCAGATCCGGCCGTCCAGCTCGGTCGGGAACGTGACCGTCCCGTCTCCGCCGACGGTCCAGGACCCGAGCAGCTCGCCCAGCCCGAGGGGGTCACCCTCGGTGCCGAAGTCGGTCAGCTCCACCTCGCCGCCGGACGGTGTGAGGCTGGGGTCCTCGGGGTCCGGGTCGGGGTCGGGGTCCGGGTCCGGACCGGGGTTGGGGCCAGGGCCGGGGTTGGGACCAGGGCCGGGGCTGGTGTCGTCGGTCGTGATCGTGAACGTCACCGATTCGATGTCGGAGGTGTTGCCCGCGGCATCGGTGCCGCGGAACTCGACGGTGTGCTCGCCCTCGCCTGCGACGTCGAAGGGCTGGTCGTAGGCGACCCAGTCGCCGTCCGGATCGTCGACCCGGTACTCGATGGTGATGCCGTCGTCGTTGCCCGCGGGGGCCGCGACGGTGACCACGCCGTTCTGCGCCTGGCCGCCGGGCAGCGAGTGCAGGCCGCAGAAGTAGGCGTACTCGCCCGGCTCGTCGAACGTCCGGGTGTAGGTGCCCTCCGTCTGGCTCGGGCTGTTGAACAGACCCGTGTCGCTGATGACGTTGTGGGTCTCGGACCCGGTCCAGGTCCACAGGACCGCGTCGCCGGCGGTGATCGCCGTCTCCGACGGGGTGAAGGAGTTGTCCCCGACCTCGACCTCGGCGGTGCCGGGGTCGTTGGCGGAGAGGGTCACGGTGACCGGCCCGTCGACGACCTCGCCGTTCGCATCCGGCGCGGGGTCCAGGCTGGCGGTCACGACCGGTGGGGTCTCGTCGACCGCGGGCTCCTCGGCGATCGAGAAGGTCGCCTCCACCGGCTCGGCGGTGTTGCCCGCCACGTCGGTCGCGCGGGCGCCGACGGTGTGGTCGCCGGGCTCGGAGACGGTGAACGGCTGGTCGTAGGCGACCCAGTCCCCGTCGTCGAGCTGGGACTCGATCGAGTCCACACCCGACCCGTCGCCGTCGTCGGCGGTGATGACCACCGTCTGCGGGCCGTCGGGCGCGAGGTCGACACAGGCGATCGGGGCACCCGGCGCTTGGTGGTCGTGGACCATGATGGACAGCGGCTCGGTGCGGGCGATCCAGGTCGCCGACCCGTTGCCGTTGGCGGTGCCGTTGGAGTTCGCCGCCAGGCCGGCCATCGGGTCCTGGTTCGAGGACAACCAGATCTCGTTGGGCGGTGTCGGGTCCCCGGATGGGTCGTCCATGTAGTGGCCGGTCGCGGTGGTGCAGGTGCCGGCGTGGAGGTGGGAGGGATAGGTGGCGCCGGGCGTCAGGCCGGTGACCTGGATGCTCGCGGTGGTGCCGTCGTCCGTCCGGGACAGGGTCGCCGTGCCGCCGATGCCCTGCGGGCCCTGCGGGAGCGGGGTCACCGCACCTGCGAGGTCACCGCGGAGCTCGATCTCGACCGTGGGCGGGGTGGTGTCCCCGCCGCCCTCACCGAGCAGCCGGAAGTAGTCGAACTCCGCGTCGAAGGAGTCGATCCGCGGGTCGTTGCCCTGGCCTGCGCCCAGCGTGAAGACGCCGAAGGCCGCATCAGGGGACTCCATCACCGCGGTGTTGGTCACGGCCTGGGCGAACGTCGTCCAGGTCTCGCCGCCGTCGAAGGAGTAGCTGCCGTAGAACGAGCCGCCCTCGCGGCGAAGTCGCAGGGTGACCTCGCTGCTGGTGGTGTTGGCCTGGGGCTGCGGGTCCTGGACGACGGCACCCAGCTCGCTGCGGAGCTCCACCCGCGCCGGGCCGGACGTCGCTTGGCCGCCGGCGACGAGGTCGAGCTTCACGTACTGGTCGTCGTCGACGTAGGCCAACAGGCCCGCCTGCTGGTAGCGGCCGACGAGCTCGGCGGTGACGTGGGTCTCGATCTCCCAGTCGCCGTCCGGCATGGGCTGGAGGATGAAGTTCCCCGGCTCACCGTTTGGGGTCTGGTAGATGTCGCCGTCGGGGCTGGTGAGGACCAGGTGCCCGTCGGTGACCTCGTAGCCCTCGGGATCCTCGCGGACGATCGCCGACCAGCGGCACCTGTCGAGGCTGTCGCCGTCGAACTCGTCGCTGACCGAGGGGGCCTCGGTCGCCGGGCCCGTGACGCGGATCCAGTCGAAGGCGGCATCGATCTGCGGGGCGGTGTTGTTCCCCGTCAGGGCGAACGGGCCGATCTGGGGGTTGGCCGGGATCGGCGACGGGTTGCCCACCGTCACCCACGTCTCACCGCTGTCGGTGGAGTAGGAGCCGACCATCTCGGTGCCGTCGCTGGTGATCCGCAGCAGCAGGGTGGTCGAGACCTCGGCCCCCAACGTCGGACCGTTGCCGGCGGTCGGCGTGCCACCGACCTCGCGGAGGAACTCGACGATGCGGTTGCCGTTGTAGACGACATCCAGCTTGGTGTAGTTGTCGTCGTCGCCGTAGACGATGATCCCACCCTGCTGATAGGTCGCCGTCGGGTTGACGGTCACCTGCGTGGTGATCTCGAAGACGTCGCCCGGGGCGGGCTGCAAGATCACGTTCTGGGCGTTGTTGGTGTTCTGGTACAGGTCGCCCTGGCTCGTCGTGAGGATCAGTTGGCCCCCCTCGACCCGGTACAGCCCAGGGTTGTCCCGGACGATGCTCCAGGTGCCGGTGTCCAGCTCCGTGCCCTCGAACTCGTCGGACCCGGGAGCCAGGCAGACGGGGGGTGAGGGGTCGACCTCGACGGTGATCGGGACCTCGTCGTAGCCGGTGGCACCACGGGAGTCGGTGGCGGACAGCCGGGCCGTGTACTCCCCCGGGGTGACGTAGGTGTGCGACGCCTCGGTCCCCTCCGCGGTCGTGCCGTCACCGAAGTCCCACTCGTAGCCCGCGACCGTGTCCTCGGGGTCGGGATCGACCGCGGATCCGTCGAACTCGACCGTGAGCGGCGCGATCCCACTGGTCGGGGTGGCCTCGGCCGTCACCACGGGCGCGGCGTTGGTCGCGCTGCCCCGGCCCTCGAACCGCAGGTTGTCGATGCTCACGTCGGTGCCGGACGCCAGCACCAGGTGGTAGGCGTCCGTGCCGACGGGGTCGGTCACGGTGGCGGGCGCGCTGGTCGCGAACTCGCCGCCGCTGTCGGTCAGCTGCACCGTCGCGGCCGGGGGGCCGTCGACGGCACCCTTGCGCAGCTCGAGCACCGCGTCGCCGGTCGAGCGGTAGCGCACGGCGAGGCTGTCGACGCCCGCCAGGTTCACCGGGTCGTAGCTGAAGGCGTCACCGGCAGAGCCGACCACGACGGCCAGTCCCTCGGCCATCTCGTCGGAGGTGATGACGAACCCGTCGGCGTCGTCGAAGTGCTCCGCCTGCCGGGTCTTGGGCTGGAGCTGGACGATGTCGTTGTCCGACAGGGACGGCGCGTCGCCCTGCGCCTGATCCAGGTAGGTGGCCTCGACCACGAAGAAGAGGTTCTCGGTGACGCCGTGGCCACCGTCACCGCTGGTCGTGAAGGTGCCGTCGCAGCCGGTCGTGTTCTGCAGCGCGTGGGCGTGCTCGTCGTGTCCCAGCAGCAGGCGGACCTGCACGTCGTCGCAGTCGATCGTGTCGGCGGTGCTGCCGTCCTCGGCGTCGGTGACGGTCACCGACCACTCGAACTCGTCACCGAAGTGGACGAACCCACCGGCCGCGGGGGCGGTGACGGTGACGACCGGGCGGGTGTTGCCCGCCGTGATCGTCGTGCTCGCGATGCCCACGGCTCCCAGGGTGTCGGTGACGGTCAGGCTGGCGGTGTACTGGCCGGCCTCGTCGTAGGTGTGCGTGGGGTTCGGGTCGGTCGAGTCGATGGTGCCGTCACCGTCGAAGTCCCACTCCAGGGTGTCGATCTCGGCCTCGGGTGCGATCGCCTCGGTCCCCTCGGAGGAGAACTGCACCTCGAGCGGTGCCGGGCCGTTGTCGGGGGTCGCGCTGATCCTGGCAACCGGGCGGAACGCGCCGCCCGTGTAGCCGATGCGGTACACGCCCGAGTCGGCGTTGTTGCCCCCGAAGCCGGAGCCCCACTCGATCAGGTACATCGCCCCATCTGGGCCGAAGCGCATGTCGTGGGGGCGGCGGAAGGTCTGGTCGTCGAGCCAGGGCGCCACGTGCGTGACGGCCCCGGTGCCGTCGGAGTGCACCTCGTAGATGTCGTTGTTGTTCCACTCCATGAGGAACGCGACGCCGTCGTAGTACTCGGGGAAGGCGTCGGGGCCGGCGTTGGGCGTGTACTCGTAGACCCCGCCGGCCATGGGCGCACCGCCCCGACCGATGACGGGCACGTTGTTGTTGTTGGCGTTGTAGCCCCACCACAGCGTGGCCGGCTGCGCTGGCGGAAGGTTCTCCAGGCCGGTGTTGTTGGGCGAGTCGTTGACGGGTGCGCTGCAGTCGAACTGGTCACCCGAGGTGCTGGTCGCGAAGTCGTAGTCCGTGAAGGCGACGTTCCCGCTCACGCAGTACGGCCACCCCTGGTTGCTGGGGCCGCTGACCGCGAGCCACTCGACCCGACCCTCCGGGCCACGGTTGGGGTTGGCGCTGTTCGCGTCCGGCCCGTACTCGCCGACCATCAGTCGGTCGTGGGTGGAGTCCCAGTTGATCGAGAACGGGTTGCGGAAGCCCATGGCCCAGATCTCGGGGCGGGTGAGCGGGTCGTCGTCCTCGAACAGGTTGCCCGCGGGGATCTCTGGTGGACCGGTGTCCTGGGGCGTGATGCGCAGCACCTTGCCGCGCAGGTCGTTGGTGTTGCCCGAGGTGCGCTGGGCGTCGAAGGACGACCGGCCGTCGCGCTCATCGATGGGGGTGTAGCCGTTGCTCTCGAACGGGTCGGTGTTGTCGCCAGTGGCCAGGTAGAGGTTGCCGGCGTCGTCGAAGGTCAGCGCCCCGCCGGCGTGACAGCAGTTGTTGCGCTGGGTCGTGACGCGGAGCAACTCCACCTCGCTGCCCAGGTCCAGGGTCGGACCGCTGACGTCGAGGTGGAAGCGCGACAGCACGTTCTCGCCGCACGTGGTCGCCGCGGGGTCGCTCTCCGGGCATCCCACCGTCGCGGGGTCGGAGTAGTACAGGTAGATCCAACCGTTCTCGCTGAACTGGGGGTCGGCGACGATGCCGAGCAGCCCGTCCTCGTGGGTCTGGGAGACCTCGAGCTGACCGGCGGTCTGCGGGATCTGGACCTCGGGGTCCCACACCCGGACCCGGCCGTCGCGCTCGATGTACAGCACGGTCCCGTCGTCGGCGATGTCGAGCTTCATCGGGTTGGAGGTCTCGTCGTCGACGACGGTGCGCTCGAACTCGTCCTCCACGGTGGCGCCGCAGTCGGCGATCTGCGCGCCGGCGGCGGTGAGGATCCCGCCCTCGATGTGCTCGAGGAAGTCCGCGTTGGTGAAGCTCGCGGCGGTGTGACCGCCGCCGGTGTACCAGCTGCGCCCGCCATCGAAGTCGTGGCACCACGCGATCGGGTGGTCCGGACCCATGCCGCTGCCGCTGTAGCTCGTCGTGTCCATGCTCGCCAGCACGTGGACGTCGCCGCGGGGGTTGTCCTGGAAGTAGTACCACTCGTCTACTCGCTGCCAGCGGGCCGGCAGGTGCGCGGTCGAGGGGTGGACGTGGTCCGCGACCTCCACGGTCGCCGCGGGCGTCCCCGGCGGGTGGTTCTCGAAGTAGGCACCGACCAGATCGCCGTACCACGCCCACTCGTACTCGGTGTCGGATGCGGCGTGGATGCCCGCGTACCCGCCGCCACCCTGGATGTAGCGCTCGAAGGCGGCCTGCTGGGCGGCATCGAGCACATCCCCCGTCGTGCTCAGGAAGACCACCACGTCGTAGCCCGCCAGGTTCTCGTCGGTGAAGGCGCTGGCGTCTTCGGTAGCGTCGACCGTCCAGCCGTTGTCCTCACCCAGCTGCTCGAGGGCGTCGACAGCTGCGGGGATCGAGTCGTGCCGGAACGCGGCCGTCTTCGAGAAGACCAGGACCGTCGTGCCGGCCCCCTCCTGGGCATCAGCGGCCGGCAGGGGTGGCACCGCGAGCAGCACGGAGGCCACCAGCGCGATGAGCAGCGCACGCATGAGCAGCGCGCGTGACGAGGACGAGGACATGGCAGGGACCTCCGTGGTCGGCTCGGCACCAACTCCGCGACAGCGTGTGCTGTTTGTTGATGCGAACTACAAACTAGGCAGACGCTTGGAGGTCGGTCAAGGAGTTGCCTGCGTCGCCGCCCGAGGACGTCACCCGGGGCTCATCGTCGACGGTCAACCAGACACCTCGACACATGGCCCCGCCCACAGACGCAGGTTCAACGTGATGGCACGACTGCGCGCAGCACCGTGCCGCCGCGCCCCCCGATCGAACGCGGCGGTCAGGACCACCCTCGAATGGTGATCATGTATGTGCTGTGCCTGGACAAACACAACCACGGAGGACGGTGGTTGGCAAGGGAGCGTTCAGGCCAGGATCGCGCCGAACTTCGCCATCAGGCGACGCAGGCCCCGATCGCGCCGAACCTCGGCGCCCGACCTCGGCGCCCCGGCCCCGGACGCACGACGCCCCTCCCGGGCGGCGCCGGGAGGGGCCAGGTGGAGGGAGAGCGGGGCTACGCGCTGCGGTTGCGACCGGCCGTGCCCTCGGCGATGCCGAGCAGGACCACCGCGGCGATCACGGCGACGACGAACCCGAGGATGTTGAGCTCCATGATGTCGCCCGTGCCGAGCAGGCTGGCGATGACGCCGCCGATCACGGACCCGACGACGCCGAGCAGCAGCGTGCCCAGCAAGCCGATCTTCTGACGTCCGGGCTTGAAGAGGCGCGCGAGGGCGCCGATGACCAGTCCGGCGATGATGAACCCGATGATTGCCATGACCTGACCCTCCCCTGACGGCCCGGCCCGGACACACCACCATCTGACGGCACACCCACCCCGGTCACGTGGAAGCGCTCCCACATCTGCCGACGAGCGTGCGCGAAACAGGCCCTTGACCGGCGCCTCCCCGCCGGCCTAGCGTGAGAGCGCTCTCACCGGGAGGAGCCGCCCATGAGCCTGACGCTGGACGATCTGGCGTCCCTGAGCGGGGTGTCGCGCGCGACGATCTCGCGGGTCCTGAACGGCGGACCCGTCGCCGAGGCGACCCGCCAGAAGGTCCTGGCCGTGCTGGCCGAGACCGGCTACTCCCCCAACCGGGCGGCGCGGACGCTCGCCTCGGGCCGGTCCGGCGTCGTCGGCGTCGTGATGCACCTCGAGCCCGCGCTCCTCTTCGGCGATCCCTACTTCAGCGGCCTCCTGCAGGGCATGAGCGACGCCCTCGCCGAGCGGGCCACCGGGATGATGCTGTGGCTGGGCAACCGGTCCAAGCAGGAGACGCTGCAGGACATCGAGCGGATCGGCCTCGTCGACGGCGTGATCGTCACCGCCCACTGGCAGGACGACGCCCTGGTCGACGGCCTCCTCGCCTCGCGCATCCCCACCGTCCTGATCGGCCACCGCCGCGAGGACCGGACCGCCAGCTACGTCGACGTGGACAACGTCGCCGCCGCCGCGATGGTGACCCGGCACCTGATCGACCTCGGCCGCCGCCGGATCGGGCACATCAGCGGACTGGCCGGCAGCGTGGCGGGAGAGGACCGCCTGACCGGGTACACCCAGGCCATGGCCGCCGCGGGCCTGCCCACGGATGCCCTCGTCGTCCGCGGCGACTTCAACCCCGCCGCTGGCCGGGCCGGGGTGCCGCCCCTGCTCGAGGCCGGGGTGGACGCGATCTTCTGCGCCAACGACGCGACGGCCAGCGGGGCGCTCGCGGCGCTGGTCGAGGCCGGCGTCGCGGTCCCCGACGACGTCGCGCTGGCCGGCTTCGACGACCTCGACTTCGCCGCCGGGCTGACCCCGCCCCTCACCACGATCCGCCAGAGCGTCGCCGCCCAGGGCGCGGAGGCGGCGCGGGTCCTCCTGGACCTGCTCGAGGACCCCGACGGCGGGCCCCGGCGCATCCTGCTGCCCACCGAGCTCATCATCCGCCAGTCGACGACAGGAGGGACGCACGGCGCGTGATGACGCGGGGGCCACGTCGCCCCCGAGGTGACCTGCGGAGGTCACCGACCCACAACGCACACGTGGGGCTGCCAGAGGTCCAGTCCGACAGCCCCACCGCCAACCCCACCGCCTGGAAGCAAGAGGAGATGGCATGACCATGGTATTCACGCGCGCCCGCACCACCGTGCTGCTGGCACTGGTGCTGGCCCTCGGCCTGGCCGCCTGCGGCGGCAGCGACCCCGTCGAGGAGGATGCCGGCGCCGGCGGCGACGACCCCACCGAAGCCGCGGCCGACACCACCGACGACACCGGCGAGGCCGACGCCGACGAGACCGACACCGCAGCCGACACCGCCGACGACAGCGCCGACGCGGGCAGCGGCGACGCGGTCGAGATCCGCTGGTTCGTCGGGCTCGGCGCCGGCGGCCAGCCCGAGCAGATCGCGGCCCAGGAGGCGGTGGTCGACGCGTTCAACTCCTCCCACGACGACATCCAGATCGTCCTCGAGGTGGTGGAGAACGACGTCGCCTACGACACCCTCTCCACCCAGATCGCCGGCGGGAACCCGCCGGACATCGTCGGACCCGTCGGCCGGGACGGCGCGAACTCCTACGCCGGGCTGTACCTCGACCTCGAACCGCTGATCGAGCAGACGGGCTACGACACCTCCCGCTGGCCGGAGGAGACGGTCGAGAACTTCCGCGAGGACGACGGGACCCTCCCCGGGCTGCCGTTCGCCTCGTTCCCCTCCTTCATCTACTTCAACACCGAGCTGTTCGACGAGGCCGGCCTCCCGTACCCGCCGCAGAGCTACGGCGACGACGGCACCGCCACCTACGGCGAGGGGACCGAGTACGAGGGTCCCTGGGACTACGCGAAGGTCGCCGAGATCGCCGAGATCCTGACCGTCGACGCGAACGGCACCGACGCGACCAGCCCCGACTTCGACCGCTCCCAGACCGTGCAGTGGGGCTACATCAACCAGTGGACGACGCTGATGTTCGCCCAGGGCACCCACTTCGGCGCCGGCTCGCCCGTCGCCGACGACGGCACCGCCGACATCCCGGCCGCCTGGGAGGAGGAGTGGGCCTGGTACCACGACGCGGTGTGGGAGTCCGGGTTCGCGCCCAGCCAGGAGCAGTTCGACTCCGACCTGCTCGCCGGCAACCCGTTCGCGTCCGGCAACGTGGCGATGGCGAACTCCCACCTCTGGTACACGTGCTGCATCCGCGACGACGACGGCAACGGCTACGACTTCTTCGACATCGCGGTCATGCCCTCCCACGACGGGGTGGTGACGGCCAACATGCACGCGGACACCTTCCGGATCCTCGAGTCCACCGAGCACCCCGAGGAGGCCTTCGAGGTCCTCAGCCACCTGCTGGACGACGCCGCCCTCGAGCTGCTCAACGCCTACGGCGCCGCGCCGGCCGACCCGTCGCTGACGGAGGCGTTCTTCGCCGACCTCGACGAGGTGTTCCCCCAAGGCGTCACCTGGGAGGTCGCGATGGACTCCGCCGCGTACGCCGACGTCCCGAGCGCCGAGCAGGCCGTCCCCGGCTGGGACGAGTACAAGCTGGCACTGGCCGACCTCGAGAGCGCCCAGCTGAGCGACCCCGACCTCGACATGGCGGCCGCCGTCGCCGACCTCGAGGCGGAGCTGACCGACATCTTCGCCGCGAGCGCAGAGTAGGCGTGTCGACCGCGGCACCGGTCCGCGGCGGGGCGGGCCGCCCCGGGCTGTCCGCCCCACCGCCCAAGCCGGCACCACCAGGAGGTCGTGCCTCGCGGCTGCGACGACGCGAGGGGCGGATCGGCCTCGCGTTCGTCGCGCCGTGGATCCTCGGGTTCGCGCTCTGGTACGCGATCCCGATGCTGGCCAGCCTGTGGTTCTCCTTCACCGACTTCAGCCTGACGTCCCCCGAGCCGGCGGAGTTCGTCGGCCTGCGCAACTGGGAGCGGCTCCTCGGCGACCCCGAGGTGATCGACTCGGCGCTCGTCACCGTCAAGTTCGGCGTCCTGTCCCTCCCCCTCACGATCGCGGTCCCCCTCGGCTTCGCGTACCTGCTCACGGCGAAGCAGCTGTGGGGCCGGTCGATCTTCCGCACGCTCTTCTACCTGCCGAGCGTCATCCCCTTCGTCGCCGCCGTGCTGGTGTTCAACGGGGTCCTGAACTCCCAGACGGGGTGGGCGAACCGCGCGCTGGGCGCCATCGGCGTGCCCGGGCCGAACTGGCTCAACTCCGAGGTGTGGATCTACCCGACGCTGACCCTCATCGCCCTGTGGGGGGTCGGCAACGCGATGATCATCTTCATCGCCGGGATCAACTCGGTCCCGACCGACCTGTACGACGCCGCGGACGTCGACGGCGCCTCGTCGTGGCAGGCGTTCCGCCACGTGACCCTGCCGATGATCTCGCCGGTCCTCTTCTACAACGTGGTCGTCGCGCTGATCGGGCTCTTCCAGTACTTCCTGGTGCCGTTCGTGCTGAAGAACGGGTCGGGCGACCCGGGCGGCGCCACGTTCTTCTACTCGATGTACTTCTTCCGGACGCTCTTCCGGCTCCAGGACATGGGGTACGCCGCCACGCTCGCGTGGATGCTGTTCCTGGCCGGCGTGGTCGTGACCGGCCTGCTGTTCTGGTCGGCCCGCTACTGGGTGCACTACGAGTTCGGGGAGCGCTCATGAGCGCGGCAGCGATGAGGGGACGCCGCCTCTTCCGCGAACCGCGACGCCGCCTGCGGGATGCCGACGCGGGCATGAAGCGCCTGCTCGCCGGCGGGATGGTCACGATGGTCGCCACCGGCGTGCTGGTGGTGTACCTGGCCCCGCTGGCGTACATGGGGGCGACGTCGCTCAAGAGCGAGGCGATGATCCAGGACTTCCGCGCGCCGCTGTACCCGGCGGCGCCGGGCACCTTCGCCTGGGAGGGGGAGGAGCACGAGGTGTTCCAGGTCCCGGTGCCCACCGCGGACGGCGGCGAGGAGCTCCGCGAGCTCGCCCTGGTCCGGCCCGGCCGCCAGGTCAGCGAGTTCATCGACCCCGCCGATCCTGCCGCCGGCCCCGTCGAGTGGGAGGGGAACTGGCGCCAGCTCGTCCCCGACTACGACTGGGCGCCGCAGACCTCCAACTACGCCGCGGCCTGGGAGCAGATGGACTTCCTCGTGCTGCTCCGCAACACCGTCGCGATCGCCGTGATCGGCATGCTCGGCACGCTTGTCGCGTCGACGCTGGTCGCCTACGGCCTCAGCCGCTTCGAGCTGCCGTTCAAGCGGACGATCTTCGTGGTGCTGATCGCCACGATCATCCTGCCGAAGTTCGTGACCCTGGTACCGACCTACGCGCTGTTCCACCGGATCGGCTGGGTCGGCACCTGGCTGCCGCTGATCGTCCCGCACTTCTTCGGCAACGCCTACAACGTGTTCCTGCTCCGCCAGTACTTCCTGACCCTCCCGAAGGACCTCGACGAGGCCGCCGCCATCGACGGCGCCGGACCGCTCCGGACCCTCTGGTCGGTCATCCTCCCCCAGGCCCGCCCGGCCCTGGTGGCCGTGGCGATCTTCCACTTCTTCTACGCGTGGAACGACTTCTTCGAGCCGCTCGTGTACCTGTCCACCCGCCGTGACCTGCAGCCGATCGCCGTCGGCCTGCAGATCTTCAACAGCCTGTTCGACACCTCCCCCCACCTGATCCAGGCCGGCGCGCTGCTGGCCATGGGCATCCCGATCATCATCTTCTTCTTCGCCCAACGGGTCTTCCTGAAGGGCATCGACCTCTCCGGAGTGAACAAGTGACCGACACCGCCCCCGCCCCCTCCCCCTCCCCCATCGAGATCGACCTGCCCGCCGGGTTCTCCTGGGGGGTGGCGGCGTCCGCCCACCAGATCGAGGGGGCCGTCGACGAGGGCGGCCGTGCCCCGTCGATCTGGGACACGTTCAGCGCGACCCCCGGCAAGGTGGCCGGGGGCCAGACCGCCGCGGTCGCCTGCGACCACTACCACCGGGTCGCCGAGGACGTGGCGCTGATGGCCGACCTGGGGGTGGACACCTACCGGTTCTCCCTCGCCTGGCCGCGGCTGATCCCGTCCGGGGACGGCGAGGTCAACCCGGACGGGGTCGAGTTCTACCGACGCCTCTGCGAGCTGCTGGCCGACGCGGGCATCCGCCCGCTGGTGGCACTGTTCCACTGGGACCTGCCCCAGGTGCTGCAGGACCGCGGCGGCTGGGCGTCCCCTGAATCCGTCGAGTGGTTCGCCCACTACGCGGGCACGGCCAAGCGCGCGCTCGGCGACCTCGCCTCGGACTGGCTGACGATCAACGAGCCGTACTGCGCGGCGTTCCTCGGCCACGGGTCCGGGCACCACGCCCCGGGGATCGCCGATCCCGGCACGGCGTTCCTCGCCGCCCACCACATGCTGCTGGCCCACCACCGCGCGGTCGCGGTGCTCCGGGAGACCGTCGCCCGGCCCGAGGACACCGTGACGATCGCGTTGAACCTGATCCCCGCCCAGGGCCAGGACCCCGACGGAGCAGACGACGCCGTCGCCGAGGCCGTGGACCTGATCCACAGCCAGATGTGGCTCGACGGCGTGCTCGAGGGTCGGTACCCCGACGCAGTCCTCGCGCTGCACGACCGCTACGGCGTCGCCGACCGGGTCGACGTCGACGAGCTCGCGCGGGTGCACCAGCCGATCGACCACCTGGCGGTGAACTACTACAACATCACCCACGTCCGCCACGTCGAGGGGGCTCCGGCACCCGGCGCCTACCCGGGCGCGGACGGGGCGGTGGAGGTCACCCCGCCCGCCGAGCTGACCGAGATGGGTTGGGGGGTCGAGCCGGAGGGGCTGGCCCGCGTGCTGCGCCGGGTCGGGCAGGCGTACCCGGACCTCCCGCTCGTGGTCAGCGAGAACGGGGCCGCGTTCGCCGACGAGGTGGCGGCTGACGGCGTGGTCCACGACCCGCGTCGCATCGACTACCTGCGCCGGCACCTCGAGGTCATCGCCGAGGCGGTGGCTGACGGGATCGACGTCCGCGGGTACCACGTGTGGTCGCTGCTCGACAACTTCGAGTGGGCGCTGGGCTTCGACAAGCGCTTCGGGCTGATCCGCGTGGACTTCGACACGCTCGAGCGGACCCCGAAGGACAGCGCACGCTGGTACGCCGACGTGATCGCCGCCCACCGTGCGCGCCATGCGGGCTGAGGACGTCGCAGGCTGAGGACGTCGCAGGCTGAGCAGCGCCCTCAGCCGCGCCGCTCCCACAGGCCGCGGACGTACGCGGCCTGCCCGGTGTGCTGCAGGTTGTCGTTGACCACGCTGACCAGGCGCACGCCCGCCGTGACCGGCGGGTCCCAGGACTCGTCGACCACGCGGTCGAGGTCGTCGGGGGTGAGGGTGTCGAGGAACGCCTTGGTCCGGTCGCACACCGCGTCGAGGTAGGCCAACAGCGTGGTCGCGTCCTGAGGGACATGGGCGGCCACGTCGTCGCGGTCGTGCCCGTACCCGATGTCGGACTCGTCGGCCGGCATGCCCAGGCGCTCGGCCCAGCCGTGGGTGACGTACAGCTGCTCGTGGCTGGCGAGCGCGGCGACGTGGTCGTCCTGGATGCGCGCGGTGTGCCAGGCCAGCCAGCCGATCGGGTTGGCCTCGTCGTCGGGGCGGAACGCGAGCGCCTCGGCCTCCAACCCCTCCACCGCGTCGCGGAGGGAGGAACGGATCCGGTCGATCGCGTCGGTCAGCAGTGCGGCGACGTCCATGCCCGCCAGCCTTCCCCGCCACCGGCCGACGGCACACGGTTCCGGCGCACGGAGCGGGGAAGGTCATCCACCCCGGCAGAGGAGGCCGACATGGACAGCACCCAGGCAGTGACCGACCAGGTGGTCCCGGACCCCCAGCTCCCGGACCCCGAGGTCCCGGATCCGCTCCCGGAGCCCGAGCCGACGCCCGTCCCGGACCCGGGCGAGCCGACCCCGGTGCCCGACCCGGGACGCCCCGAGCCGATCCCCGGGCCGGGTGACCCGGACCCTGGGCCCGATCCCCAGCCGTCTCCGGGCACCCCGCTGCGCTGAGGGGCACCCAGGGGGTGGAGCGTCAGAGGAGCGGCCGGACCTCGTCGGTGAAGAACGCGATGGTCCGCTCGACGTCGTCGTTGACGGGGATGAGGGAGAGGTGCTCGAACCCGGCGTCGACGAAGGTCCGGATCGTCTCGGCGTAGCGCTCCGGATCCGGGCCGTAGGGGACGGCGTCGGCCATGTCCTCCGGCGAGGTCATGGCCGTCGCCGCGTCGAAGTTCACGGGGTTCGGCAGCTCCGACATGACCTTCCACCCTGGCAGCGCGAAGCGGAGCCGCTCGTGGGCGAGCGCCAACCCCTCGTCGTCGCTGGGGGCCCACGCCATCGGGATCTCCGACCACGTGTACCCGGCGTCGCCGCCGCGGTCCGCCCACCCGCTGGTCAGGTCCTCCTCGGGATCGGTGGCCATGATCCCATGGGCGCCGACGGCCTTGGCGAGGTCGAGGGAGGACTCGCCGGACACGCCGACGACCAGTCGGATCGGCTCGTCGGGGAGGTCGTAGACGCGCACGTCGTCGGCGGTGAAGTGGTCGCCCCGGTAGGTGTGGAACCCGCCCTGCCACAGCAGGGTCATGATGTCGCACGCCTCGTGGAGCATCTCGTGGCGGACGTCGACGGACGGGAACGGCTTGCCGGTGACGTGCTCGTTGAGCCGCTCCCCCGCGCCGACCGCGAGCGTGAACGGCTTGTCGGACATGCTGGCGACGGTCGCGGCGGCCTGGGCGATGATGACGGGGTGGTAGCGCCCGATCGGGCACGTCAGACCGGTGGCCATCTCGAGGTCGGTGGCGGCGGCCACGCCGCCCAGGACGGACCAGGCGAACGGCGAGTGGTCGTGCTCGGGCAGCCAGGGGTGGATGTGGTCGGAGATGGCCACGAACTCGAGGCCGGCCTCCTCGGCGGCCCGGGCGTGGCGGAGCAGCGTGCGGGCGTCGTAGAGCTCGCACATCAGCTTGAGGCCGAAGCGGGTCACAGGCGCACCTCGCCGTGATCGCCCTCGCGGTCGGTGTCGATGGGCTGGCGGGTCACGACGCTCTTCGCGACCCCGAACGCGAAGGAGGCGAGGTCGGTGCCGCTGACGTCCCACCACTCGCCGCTCTCCAGGTCGACGTCCATGACGCACAGCTGCGGGTCGTCGGGTCCGTCGGGGAACCAGGCGCGCATGGGCTCGGACCACAGGTCGGCGACCGCGCCCCGGTCCTGGTGCACCCTGGCCGAACCCGTCGCGGCCACCCACCGGGTGGAGGACTGGAACGTCAGGACGACCGGGTCCCCGGCGGCGACCTCCTTGACCTTCGCCGCGTCCACCGCGGTCACGAACCGGAGGGTGTCGCCGTCGCGCTCGGCGACGTGCATCGGGCGGCCGTGCGGCGTCCCGTCGCGGGTGAAGGTGGTCATGATGCAGGTGTCGAACTCGTCGAGCACCTCGAGGAACTGGTCGCGATCGCTCATGGGGGGTGTCCTTCCCGACGCGTTCCCCCGGTGAACCCGCGTCCCGCGAACCCGGTCAGGTCAGGACGGCGATCGCGTGGATGACGAGACCCGCCAGGGCACCGACGACGGTGCCGTTGATGCGGATGAACTGGAGGTCCCGTCCCAGCAGCAGCTCCAGGCGGTCGCTGGTCTCCGCGGTGTCCCAGCGCTCGATCGTCCCCGACACCAGGCCGGCGAGCTCCTCGCGGTAGGTCTCGACGCCCGCACGGGCACCCCGCACGATCAGGTCGTCGACCCGGTCGGCGGTGGCGGGATCGGTCAGCAGGCGACGTCCGAGGCCGATGACGGTCCCCTCCAGGCGGGTTCGGAGGACCGACTCCGGCTGGGCGGCCTGGGCCTGGATGCGCTGCTTGAGCTCGTCCCAGATCGAGGAGATCCAGGCGCGCACCCGCTCGCTCTCGAGCAGCTCGCGCTTGAGGTCCTCAGCCCGCTCGGCAAGGACCGGGTCGTACTCGAGCCGGGTGACGAAGTCCTCGATGGCGGCGTGGATCGTGGGTCGCAGCCCGTGGGACTCCGTCGCGGTGCCGCTCGCGTCCGCCAGGATGTTGCGGACCCCCTGGAAGAGGCGCTGGAAGATGGCCTCGTCGACGGGTTCGGGCAGCCACCAGGGGGCCTCGGCGGTGAAGCGGCGGCGGAGGTTGGGCTCGGCGTCGAGGAGGAAGCGGTCGAGGATCTCGAGCAGCTCGTCGAGCAGCTGCTCGTGGTGGCCCTCGACGGTGAGGATCCGCAGGAGCCGGCCGGCCGCCGGCGCGGCGTCGACCTCCTCGACCCGGCGGCGGAGCTCGGACTCGATCAGGCTGATCGCGTCCTCGTCGCGGGCCTCGGCCGCCAGGCGGGCCACCAGCTCGGCGAGGTGGCCGGCCGCCAGCCGGGCGTTCGCCGGCGTGGTCAGCCACCGGCCGGCGCGGCGGGCCAGGTCGGCCTCGCCGAGGCGTTGGCCGACCACGTCGGGGGACAGGAAGTTCTCCTGGACGAACTGCCCGAGCGTCACGCCGAACGCGTCCTTGCGGGAGGCGACCACTGCGGTGTGGGGGATCGGCAGCCCGAGGGGGTGGCGGAACACCGCGGTGACGGCGAACCAGTCGGCCAGCCCGCCGACCATGCCCGCCTCGGCGGCGGCGATGGCGTACCCGGCCCAGGTCTGGTCGCCGGTCCAGACCAGCAGCGCGATCCAGACGAGCGCCACGATGACGAGGAGGCCGGTCGCGCGGGCCTTCATGCGGCGCAGGTCGTCTCGACGCGCCTGCTCGCTCTCGGGCGCGGCGGTCGGGACGGGGGCGGCGGTGGTGGACATCGCTGGGCTCCTACCCCTCCCCCGCGACGAGGGCACGCGAGTAGACGATCGTCGCGACCGCCACCGGCGGGGTGCCGGGGTCGTCGACGAAGACCCGGGCGGCCATGGGCACCTGGGTGCGGCCGAGCTTCAGCAGCTCGACGTCGACGACGAGGTCGCCGGTGGTCGGGCGTCGCAGGAAGTCCATGGACAGGTGGCTGGTGACGGCCAGCGCCGCGGGGCCGAGGTGGCCGAGGACCAGGGCGTACCCGCCCTCATCGACGGCGTGCATCAGCGTCGGCCCCGACACCGTCCCGCCCGGTCGGACGTCCGCCGGCCCGGTGCGGCGGACGAACCGCGCGAACCCCGGCTCCAGCTCGACGAGACCGTCGGCGAAGCTGCCCGCCGCCTCGGGCCAGACCTCCGCCAGGTAGTCGCAGACGCCGTCGCGGTCGAGCGCGAGCGGCGGGTGGGTCATCAACGCGTCGGCCTCCGGGGCGGTCTCGGGGTCGGTCTCGCGGGATCGGCCCCGCGCCGGCGGCGGGGTGGGCGCATCCTACGCGCCGCGTCACAGGGTCGTCGTAGCCTGCCGGGGTGTCACGCAACCGGCCGCCGCTCACCGACGTCCCGATGTTCGCGCCCTGCCCGGCGTGCGCCCAGGTCCTGCGGGCGCGGGTCGACTTCACGCGCTCCCCGTCGCGCGGGTCCCTCGCCTGTCCATGGTGCCGACGCCAGGTGACCGTGACCGCACCCCGGGGCCGCTAGGCTCTGGCGGCGATGACTCCCGCCAAGGTCTGGACGTTCCTCCGCTGGCCGATCGCGATCCTCGGCCTGCTGGCCGTCGTGAACTACGCGCTGCCGCGGCTCGGCGAGGCCGCGTCCGGGATGATCGAGTTCGACGCGAGCGGATCGATCCTGGCACCCGACGAGGGCGCGTCGGAGAGCGAGGACCCCCTCGACATCCCCGTCGCCGACATCCCCCAGTCGACGTTGCAGGCCGGGACCGGGCCGGTCACCGACGGCTCCTCGACCCCGATCGCCGACTTCACCGTCAACGACTCGATCGCCGACATCGACGGGGAGTCGCTCGAGATCTCTGACGACCCCGCTGACGCGATCGTGGTCGCCTTCGACATCCCCCAGGGCGACCCGGCGTGCATGCAGGCGGTGACGCTCAGCATGACCGTCGACGACCTCGCCTCACCGGTCCAGCTGGGCGTGTTCCCCTCCACCGTCGACCAACCCGTCGACGTGGTCGACAACCAGGCGATGGATCCGGAGCTGCGAGCCGGCGACGAGATGGCGGGCACGCTCGTGGACGACGAGGGTGAGGTGACGTTCGACCTCACCGCGGGCTTCCAGGAGTACTTCACCCTCGGGTTCCCGTCGGACAAGCCGTTCGTCCTGACCCTCGGCCCGACGGCGTTCGTCGAGACCCAGGGCGGCGTCAGCTTCGTGGCCGCCAACGCCGAGGTCGAGGGCGAGGTCCCCACGCTGCTGTGGACCGGCACCCCCGGGTGCGGCGGCGCGGACGCCCTCCCCACCGAGGGTGCCTGACCCGGAGGTCGGCCGGAGGGGCGCCGATCAGCGGTCCCGCTCCTCCCAACCCGCGCGGATGGAGACGTCCAGGCGGAGGGGCGTGCCGACGAAGCCGAAGCGCTCGCGGAGGCGGCGTTCGAGGTAGCGGAGGTAGCCCGCCTCGAGCCGCTGGTTGGTGAACAGCTTGAACCGCGGCGGCTGGCTCGACACCTGCGTCACGTAGCGGATCTTGACCGGCCGGTGGTCGCGTCCGAGGGGCGGCGGGCTGGCCGCGACCGCGTCGGCGAGCCACTGGTTGAGCTGGCCGGTCGGCACCCGGGTGCTCCAGGCCTCGTGGACCGCGTCGATGTCGTCGAACAGCTTCACGACCCCGCGACCGGTGAGGGCGGAGATGCGCCGCATCGGCGCGAACGCCATGAACTGCAGCAGTCGGTCGCGCTCCCGGTCGATCTGCTCGCGGCGGTCGTCGTCGGTCAGGTCCCACTTGTTGTGCACGAGCACGACCGCCCGGCCGGCGTCGACGATCTCGCGGGCGAGCTTCTGCTCCTGCTCCCCGATCGGCTCGGCGGAGTCGATCAGCAGCAGCGCGACGTCGGTGCGGTCGAGGCTCTTGCGGGTCCGGACCGTCGAGTAGAACTCCGTCGTGTCCAGCTTGGCCTTCTTCTTGCGCAGGCCGGCCGTGTCGATCAGCCGGTAGGTCCGGGTCGTCCCGTCGTCCCGCTCGACCTCGAGCAGGGTGTCGACCGGGTCCCGCGTCGTGCCCGGCACGTCATCGACGATCACCCGGTCGCTGCCGACCAACTTGTTGAACAGGCTGGACTTCCCGACGTTCGGCCGGCCGATCAGCGCCACGTCGGGGATGCCGTCGTCCTCCTCGTCGGGCCGGTCGAGGGCCCCGAGCCGGCGGAGGCGGCCCATGACGTCGTCGAGCAGGTCACCGGAGCCGCTGCCGTGCAGCGCCGACACCAGCGACGGGTCGCCGACCCCGAGGGCGTACAGCTCGGCGATCTGGCTGGCCCGCTCGACGTCGTTCACCGCATCCGCCTTGTTGGCGACCAGGACGACGGGGATCCCCGCGGTGCGCAGCCACTTGGCGACGGCCTCGTCCTCGGACGTCACGCCGACGGAGGCGTCGACGACGAAGAGGACCACGTCGGCCTCGCGGGTGGCGGCCTCCGCCTGGGCGCTGACCAGCTCGTCCATGACCGTGCGGTCTGGTGCCCAGCCGGGCGTCCACCCGCCGGTGTCGATCAGGGTGAACGCCTGCCCGAGCCACTCCGCCGGGTGGGTGGAGCGGTCGCGGGTGACGCCGGGCAGCTCCTGGACGATCGCGTCGCGGCGCCCGGCGATCCGGTTCACCAGGGTGGACTTGCCCACGTTGGGGCGTCCGACCACGGCGACGCGCGCACCGCCGGTCGACCGCACTTGCCGACGACTCATCGTCCTCGCCTCTCTCGGACCTGGGCCACCACGCTAGCCACGACGTCCTCGAGCGACATGTGGGTCGTGTCGACGACGACCGCGTCGGGGGACCGCGCCATCTGCGCGGCGTCGGCGGCATCGCGGCGGACGAGGTCGGCGACGTGGTGGGCCACCCGGTCCGGCTCGCCGGCCTGGGCGGCGCGGCGACGGGCCCGCTCCTCGACCTCGGCGTCGAGCCACACCTTCACCTGGGCCCACGGCGCGACGGCGGTGGCGGCGTCCCGCCCCTCGATCACCCCGCCGTCGCGGGCCACGCCCTCGCGCTGGGCGGCCAGCAGGTGGGTGCGGACGGCCGCCTGGGCCGCGACGGCGCTGACGTGGGCCGTGACCGCCGGCCCGCGGATCTCCGCCTCGACGTCCTCGCCGTCCAGGTCGGTCCTGCCGGCCACCCGGTCGATGCGGGCCTGCGCGACCACCGTCGGGACCGCCTCGGTGTCGGTCGGGTCGACCCCGGCCCGCAGCACCGCGAGCGTGGCCGCCCGGTAGTAGGCGCCGGTGTCGACGTGGGGCAGGCCGAGGGCCCGCGCGACGGCCTGGGCGACGGTCGACTTGCCCGATCCGGCCGGACCGTCGATGGCCACGACGAGCGGCGCGGGCAACGCACCCGACGGTTGCGCGCGAGGATCGCGCCGAACCTCGCCGTCAGGCGAGGGAGGCCCCGATCGCGCCGACGGTCGCGCGCTCATCGGCCGGCCCGCACCTCCCCGCCGACGCGGACCAGGGCCTTCCAGAAGTCCGGGAACGTCTTGGCGACGCAGCCGGGCTGGTCGACCACGACGCCGGGCAGGCGGGTGCCGATCGCCGCGAACGCCATGGCCAGGCGGTGGTCGTGGTAGGTGTCGAGCACCGCGTGGCCCGTCGCGCCGGTGCCGTCGACGACCAGCCCGTCGGGCCGCTCCTCGACGTCGGCGCCGACCTTCCGCAGCTCGGTGGCGAGGGCGGCGATCCGGTCGGTCTCGTGGCCGCGCGCGACGGCCACGCCGGTGATCGTCGTCGGCCCCTCGGCCAGAGCCGCGAGGGCGGCGACGGTCGTCACCTGGTCCGGCATCCGCGACAGGTCCACGACGCCGGCGGGCACCGGGCGGTCCGGGCCGGTCACGGTCACGTGGTCGCCCTCCGCGGCCAGGGTCGCCCCGAACGCGGCGAGCACGTCGACGACGTCGGCGTCGGGCTGGATCGTGTCGGTGACGTTGGCGACCGTGACCGTCCCGCCGGACGCGACTGCGAGCGCGAAGAGGTGCGCGGCGGCGGACGCGTCGTACTCGACGGTCAGGTCGCACGGCCGGTAGCCGACCCCGGCGGTGACCCGCCACGCCGACGGGCCGACCGTCGCCACCTCGGCACCCCAGGCGTCCATCGCGGCGACGGTCAGCTCGACGTAGGCGGCCGCGTGGCCACCGGTGGCGGAGACCTGCACGTCGGCGGCGGCGTAGGGGGCGGCCATGAGCACGGCCGAGGCGTACTGGCTTGACCCGGTGACGTCGATGAGGACCTCGCCGCCGTCGAGGCCGCCGCCGACGGTCACCGGCGGGAACCCGTCGGCGTCGACCGCGGTGGCGCCGAGCGTCCGCAGCGCCTCGGTCAGCGGGCCGATCGGACGGCGCCGGAGCGGCGCCTCGCCGGTCAGGGTGACCTGACCATCAGCCAGTGAACCGATGGCGGTGCCGAACCGGATCGTCGTGCCCGACAGGCGGCAGTCGAGGGCGTGCGGCACGGGGCTGATCCGCCCGCCGGTCCCGGCGATCTGCCAGCGGTGGGCGTCACCATCGGGGTCGCCGACCGGCCGGACGGCGGCGCCCAGCCCCTCGATGAGGTCGCGCATCGCGGCGGAGTCGTCACTGATCAGGGGACGGCGCAGCACCGACGTGCCGTCGGCCAAGGCCGCCATCACCAGCAGCCTGTTGGTGACGCTCTTCGACGCGGGGGCGACGACCGCTCCGCGGAGCGGGCCGGTGGGCACGACCTCGAACGCGTCGGGGATCCTCATCGACGGCTCCTCACGGCATCCGCTCCACGACGGTGTACCCGCGCTGGGCCAGCGCGTCGCCAGCCGTGGTCGCGGCATCGGTGCCGTTGACCGCCAGGCGCATGGTCCCGCCGCGCCCGTCGGGGGCGTGCTCGATGCCGAGGTCCTCGATGTTCACGCCCAGCTCGGACACCGTGGTGGTGATCTCGGCGATCGCGCCGGGTCGGTCCGGGATGGGGATGCGCAGCTCGACGAGCTGCCCGGTCGCGGTCTCCTTGCCCGGCAGCGACCGGCGGGCCTCCCTCGCGTCGGTCAGCAGCTGGGTCAGGCGGGCCTCGTCGCCCTCGAACAGCATCATGCGCAGCTGGCCGATCCGGGCGGCGTACTCGTCGAGGACCGCGACGATGGCCTCGCGGTTCTCCCGGCAGATGTCGAGCCACATCTGCGGGTTCGAGGCGGCCACGCGGGTGGCGTCCCGGAACCCGCCACCGGCGAGGAGCAGCAGGCGGGCGTCCTGGCGGCGGGCGCGCTCGGCCGCGAGGCTCATCAGCGTCGTCGCGGTCAGCTGCGGCAGGTGGCTGACGATGGCGACCAGCGTGTCGTGGGCTGCGGTGTCGACGATGACGACCCGCGCGCCGATGGCGGTCAGCAGCCCGTTGAGCAGCTGGACGGCGTCGGCGTCGGTCCGCGGCGTCGGCGTCAGCAGCCAGGTGGCGCCCACGAACATGTCCTTGGCCGCGTGCGCCGCGCCGTGCTCGTGGGACCCGGCCATCGGGTGCCCGCCGACCACCCGCACCCCCGGCGGCACGGCCGCCTCCATCGCGGCGACCACGTCGGCCTTCACGCTGCCGACGTCGGTCAGGACCGTGCCGTCGCGCAGGTGCGGGGCGATCTCCCGGGCCACCGACGGGATGGCCGACGGCGGGGCGGCGAGCACGACGACGTCGGCGTCGGCGACCGCGTCGGCGGCATCGGCGGCCACGTGGTCGACCGCACCGCGGTGCAGGGCGGTGTCCAGCCCGACCGCGTCGGTGTCGTAGCCGATCACCTCGGCGACGGTCGCGACCTCGCGCAGGCTCATGCCGAGCGACGCGCCGATCAGCCCCGTGCCGAGGATCGCGACGCGCAGGCCGGCCTCCCGGCCGGCGGGGATGAGGGAGGTCATGACGCGGGATCCGGCGGGGTCGGCTCGTCGGGGGCGCTGCCCATGCCGACGGCGGCGGAGAGCTCGCGGATCTCCTTGCCGTTCAGCGGGCGGACCTTGGACGGCTTGATGTCGCCGAGGTGGATAGGGCCGACGCGGGTGCGGACCAGGGCCTCGAGCTCGAGGCCGACGGCGGCGATCATCCGCCGCACCTCACGCTTGCGGCCCTCGGTCAGGACCAGCTCGATCAGCGAGCGGGTCTGGTCGGCGACCTTCAGGTCGGCCCGCTTCGCCCGGGCCGGCCCGTCCTCGAGCTCGACGCCCTGGGTCAGCGCCCGCAGCGCCCGCTTCGGCACCGGCCCGCGGATCTGGGCCATGTAGGTCTTCGGGACCTCGTAGCGGGGGTGGGCGACCCGGTTCGCCAGCTCGCCGTCGTTGGTCAGCAGGATCAGCCCGGAGGTGTCCTGGTCGAGCCGGCCGATGGGGAACACCCGCGGCGTGGGCGGGACCAGGTCCATCACGGTCGGGCGGCCCTCGGGGTCGTTCGCGGTGGTGACCACGCCGATCGGCTTGTTGAGCAGGAGGTAGACGAGATCGGTGTTCGTGTGGATCCGCTCGCCGTCGACGGCGATCACGTCGCTCGCGGGATCGGCTCGGTCCCCCAGCGTGGCGACCGTGCCGTTGACGGTGACCCGCCCCTCGGCGATCAGGCCCTCCGAGACTCTGCGGCTGCCCTGGCCGGCGGCGGCGAGGACCTTCTGCAGACGCTCACGTGCCATCGTCGTCACCCCCGTCGGGGGCACCGTCCGCGGTCTCGTCCGCCCACGGGTCGTCGAGCAGCGCGCTCAGCCTTGCGCCGGGCTTCGGCGTCGGCTTGGCGAGCACCTCCTCGATCTCCGCGTCGAGCTCGGCGTCGTCCTCGGCCAGCATGTCGAGCTCCTTGCGGGCCGCCTTGTAGCCACCGGGTCGCGGCTCCGGCGGCGGCGGACCGGTGGGGCTGAGGTCGGGCAGCGCCGGCAGCTCGTCCAGGCCGTCGACCCCGAGCTTCTCGAGGAACGCGCTGGTCGTCCCGTACAGCAGCGGCTGGCCGGGGGTCTCCTCCCGCCCGACCTCCTCCACCAGGCCGCGGCTGACCAGGTTGCGCACGCCGGCGTCGGCGTCGACGCCGCGGATCTCCGAGATCGCCGCCCGGGTGACCGGCTGCTTGTAGGCGATGATCGCCAGCGTCTCGAGCGCGGCCTGGCTGAGCCGCCCGGACCGGCCGTGGAGGACGAAGCGCTCCACGTAGGCGGCGGCGCCGGGGTCGGTGTACATGCGCCAGCCGCCGCCGACGCGCCGCAGGACGAACCCCCGGCCCTGCTCGACGTACTCGGTCGCGAGCGCCAGCAGCCCGTCCTCCACCTCGTCGGCGGCGACCTCGAGGACCTGGGCGAGGGTCTCCACGTCCACGGGCTCGTCGACCACCAGCAGGATGGCTTCGAGCGCCTTGCGCAGCTCGGGCTGCAGGCGGAGCTCGGTCGACCCGGTGGCATCGCTCACGGCTGCTCCACCTCGACGTCGCCGTCGCCAGACGCGTCGTCCGACGCGTCGCCAGACGCGTCGTCCGCAGCCATGCCCTCGTAGGCGTCGAGCAGGAACGACGTGGGGGTCAGGTCGGCGCCCTCCGGCGTCCAGGTGACCGACAGGGCCCCGAAGTTCGACGGCTGCGCGAGGTCGACGTGATCGAGCTTGTACAGCTCGAGGCAGGCGAGGAAGTGCACGACCACCTCGGCCACGTGGCGGCAGCCGGCGGTCAGCTCCTCGAACGTCAGCGGCCCCTCGGACCGGGAGAGCTCGTCGAGGATCATCCCGGCGGCCTCGCGGACCGTCATCCGGACCGGCTGGATGTGGGACAGGTCGATCGCGCCGCTCGGCTGGTCGGCGAAGGCACGCGCAGCCAGCCGGGCCAGCGCCTCCGGGGTGATGCCGAGCGACGCCTCGGGCCGCAACCGCGCGAACTGCGGCTCCATCGCAACCTCGCGGGGGACGTAGCCGTCGAGCGCCTCGAGCCGCTCACGCAGGTGCGCCGCGGCCTCGCGGAACACCCGGTAGTCGAGGAGCCGGGCGTACAGGAGGTCCCTCGCCTCGAGGGCCAGCTCGTCGAGCTCGGGATCCTCGTCGGTCGGCAGCAGCCGGGCGGCCTTCAGCTCGATCAGGGTGGCGGCGACGACCAGGAACTCCGTCGTCACCTCGAGGTCCAGCTCCTCGAGCTGACCGAGCACCGCCAGGTAGTCGTCGGTGATCTCCGCGATCGAGACCTCGTAGATGTCGACCTTCCGCCGCGCGATCAGGTGCAGCAGCAGGTCGAAGGGGCCCTCGAAGGCCGAGACGGAGACGTGGTAGGTGGCCGGCATCGCTCCCCGGCAGTCTATCGGCGCCCCCCGCCCGGCCCCGGGACCGCGCACGCCGGCGAGGCGCCGGCCCTAGATCACCTCGAGGACCGTCGGTGCCGGCTGCCCCTCGGGACCGACCACGATCAGCTCACCCAGCCGGGCCACGGCGGCGTCGGCGTCGGCGTCGGTCCGGGCGTGGACGCGGGCGAGGGGCTGCCCGGGCTCGACGTCGTCCCCCTCCCCCACCAGGAGGTCGACGCCGACCGCCGGATCGACCTCGTCCCCGGAGTGCTGGCGCCCGGCCCCGAGCCCCATGGACACCAGGCCGATGGCCCGGGCGGGGATGCGGCTGACGCACCCCTCCCCCGGGGCCGGCACGTCGACGACGACCGGCGCGGCGGGCAGGACCTCCCGCGGGCGCTCGCACACCGCCGGATCGCCACCCTGCGCGGCGATCATCGCCTGGAGGGACGCGAGGGCCGACCCGTCCTCCCACAGCCGGGTGACCGTCGCCCGGGCGTCGTCGACGTCGCTGCCGGTGGCCTCGGACAGCGCCAGCGAGGCGAGGGTCAGGCACACGTCGGCGAACCGCCCGGACGGGGGCACCTGCAGGGTCTCGACGACCTCGGCGACCTCCAGCGCGTTCCCGATCCCGCGGCCGAGCGGGGTGTCCATCGACGACACGATCGCGCGCGTCCGCCGGCCGGCGTCGGCGCCGATCTGGGTGCACAGGTCCGCGAGGCCCCGGGCCGCCTCGAGGGTCTGCATGAACGCCCCGTCGCCCACCTTCACGTCGAGGACGATGGTCCCCGCGCCGCTCGCGAGCTTCTTCGACATCACCGACGACGCCACCAGCGCGTCGGACGGGACGGTGCCGGTCACGTCCCGCAGCCCGTACAGCGCCTTGTCGGCCGGCACCAGGTCGGCGGTCTGGGCCGCGACGACGCAGCCGACGTCCTCAGCGATCGCCATGATCCGCTCCTGCGGGAGGCTGACGGTCAGGCCGGGGATGGACTCGAGCTTGTCGAGCGTCCCACCGGTGTGGCCGAGCCCGCGGCCGCTGAGCTTGACGACCTGCGCGCCGGCGGCGGCCAGGACCGGGGCGACCACCAGCGTCGTGCCGTCACCCACGCCGCCGGTCGAGTGCTTGTCGACCGTCGGACCCCGCAGGCCGGACAGGTCGAGCTGGTCGCCGGACTCGAGCAGGACGGTCGTCAGGCTCAGCGCCTCTGCGCGGGAGAACCCCCGGAGCAGCCCCGCCATCAGGAAGGCCGCCATCTGGCCCTCCTGGACCCGGCCGTCACCGGCCAGGTAGGCGGTGACGAACCAGCGGTACTCGTCCAGCTCGAGCGCGCCGCCGTCGCGCTTGCGCTCGATCAGCTCGACGGGGTTCGGGCCTCGGGCCACGTGTGCCTCCTGGGTGGTGCGGGGTTCGCCCGGACGCGGGTCAACCGGAGGTCCGGCCGGCGGCGGGTGCGACATCGAAGTCTGCCCGAGGGTGCGCCTGGTCGTACAACGCCCGCAGCCGGGCCTGGCTCGTGTGGGTGTACACCTGGGTGGTGTTGACGCTCGCGTGGCCGAGGAGCTCCTGGACCACGCGGAGGTCGGCGCCCCCCTCGACCAGGTGGGTCGCGAAGGAGTGGCGCAGCGTGTGCGGGCTGACCGCGTCGCCGAGACCGGCCGCGTCCGCGTGCCGCTTGACGATCTTCCACCCCCCCTGCCGGGTCAGCCGGCCCCCGCGGGCGTTGCAGAACAGCATCGGGCCGCGGGGCTCGAGGGCCGGTCGCCCGTCGGACAGCCAGCGGCGCAGCGCGCCGGCGGCCATGCGGCCGAGCGGGACGACCCGCTCCCGCGATCCCTTCCCGACGCAGCGCACGGTCAGGTCGATGAGGTCGACGTCGTCGACGTCGAGGCCGATGAGCTCGGAGATCCGCAGCCCGGCGGAGTACAGCAGCTCGAGCATCGCGGTGTCCCGCTGGTGGGCCGGCGTCGACCCCTCCGCCTGGCGGAGCAGCTGGTCGACCTGGGCCTGGCTCAGCGTGTCAGGTAGCGAGCGGCCCGGCCGCGGGGCGGCCAGCTCGGTCGAGGTGTCGACGTCGACGACGCCGTCGCGCACCAGGTGGCGGTGCAACCCGCGGACGGCCACGAGGGTCCGCGCGATCGACGACTTCGCATAGGGGCGTCCCCGTGCGGTCCGCTGCCCCCGCAGCCACGCCGCGAAGGCCGCCACCTGCTCGGCATCCGCATCGACGGGGGACGCCAGGCCGATGGCCTCGAGGTACGTGCCGTACAGGTTCAGGTCGCGGCGGTAGGCCGCGAGGCTGTGGTCGCTGAGGCCCCGCTCGACCGCGAGGTGGTCGAGGTAGGCCTCGGCGTGGAGGGGAAGGGCCACAGGCGGCAGTGTAGCGCAGCTGTTGACATAACCGTCGCCTGGGAGGGGTGGGTCAGCGACGTCGGCGGTCGGCCACGGCGAGCAGCCCGATCACGGTCTTCGAGTCGACGATCTCACCGGCGTGGACCATGGCCACCGCCTCGTCGAGGGGGATGCGGACCACCTCCATGTCCGCCTCCTCGTGGGTCAGGTCGAAGTCGTCGGGACGGGGCTCGGCGGACAGGCCGGTGGCCAGGTAGACCGTCGTCTGCTCGGTCGTCCAGCCGGCGGAGTTGGTGAAGGTGACCAGGGTCTCGAGGTCCGCGGCCGCAAGCTCGACCTCCTCGGCCAGCTCACGGCGCATCGCGGCCGCCGGGTCCTCCCCGTCGACGTCGAGCTTCCCCGCGGGGATCTCGAGGTAGTGGCGTCCGAAGGCGTGGCGGTACTGGCGCACCAGGACGACCCGGTCATCGGCGTCGAGGGGCACCGCGCCCACCGCCGACAGGTGCTCGGCGATCTCCCGCTCGGTCACGTCGCCGTCGGGCATGCGGATGCGGTCGCGCCGGATGGTCGTGAACGACGACCGGAAGACGGTCTCGGATCCCACCAGGTCGAACCCGTCGGGGAGGGGCCCCACCGATGAGCTCGCGGGGCCGGTGCCGTCTGACGTGTCGTCTGACCAGGTGCCGTCTGACATGGTGCGAACGTCTCCTCCACGCCGTCGTCTGCCGTGATCGGGAAGCCTAGGGTGATCCCCGGAGTTGTCCCCGATGTTGGCCGATCGGCCTGTTCCCGGCCTCACCAGGGAGCCATGATCTCCTCATGACCCACCCCGACCCCCACCGCGGGCAGCGAACCCTCAGCCGGTGGGTCGGGCTCGCGCTGCGCCGCACGGTCGTCACCGTCGTGGGCGCGGTCGTGCTGGCCGCCGGCATCGTCATGATCCTGACGCCCGGACCCGGCCTGGTCGGGATCATCGCCGGCCTCGCCATCCTCGGCACGGAGTACGACTGGGCCGCCCGCGCGCGGGACGCGGCCCGACGCCGGTCGAAGGCGGCGTACGCGCAGGCGCGCTCGAAGGTCCAGCAGCGTCGTGACCGGCGCGCCGGCGACGGCACCCCGCGGGGGACGGGTCTCAGCTGAGGGCGTGCTGGGGCAGACGCCCCTGGCGTGCCAGCCGCCGCTCCAGCGCGGCGCCGACGAAGTCCCGGAAGAGGGGATGCGGGCGGTTCGGGCGCGACTTGAATTCCGGGTGGGCCTGGGTCGCGACGAACCACGGGTGGTCGGCCAGCTCGACCATCTCCACGAGGCGCTCGTCGGGCGACATGCCGGAGATCCGCATCCCGGCGCTCTCGAGGCGCGACCGGTAGCGGTTCGACACCTCGTAGCGGTGGCGGTGCCGCTCGTAGACGAACGGCTCGTCGTAGGCCTCCGCCCCCCGGGTCCCGGGGACCAGCCGGCACGGGTAGACCCCGAGCCGCATGGTGCCGCCCAGGTCGGTCACGTCGCGCTGGTCGGCCATCAGGTCGATCACCGGATCGGGGGTGTCGGGGTCGAACTCCGCGGAGTGGGCCTCCGGCAGGTTCAACACGTTGCGGGCGAACTCGATGACCGCGGTCTGCAGGCCGAGGCAGATGCCGAGGTACGGCATGAGCCGCTCGCGGGCGTACCGGCCGGCGTTGATCTTGCCCTCGACGCCACGGACCCCGAAGCCGCCGGGGATGAGGACGCCGTCGACGTCGCTGAGCTGCTCCTCGGCGACGCCTCGACGGGCCAGGTCGTCGGACTGGACCCACTTGATGTCGACCGACACCTCGTGGTGGATGCCGGCGTGGTCGAGGGACTCGACGACCGACAGGTAGGCGTCGGGGAGGGACACGTACTTGCCGACCAGCGCGATGGTCACGGTCTCGCGCGGGTTCTCGAGGCGGCGGACCATCGCGTCCCACTCGGCCATGTCGGGCTCGACGACCGGGTCGAGGCGCAGGCGGTTGACGACGAAGCGGTCCAACCCCTCCTCCGCCAGCACCTGGGGCACCGCGTAGATCGAGTGGGCGTCGTGGCAGCTGACGACGCCCTCGAGGTCGATGTCGGACATCATCGCGATCTTGCGCTTGAGCTCGAGCGGGATCGGCCGGTCGGCGCGGCAGACCAGCGCGTCCGGCTGGATCCCGATCGACCGCAGCTCGCGGACCGAGTGCTGGGCGGGCTTGGTCTTCAGCTCCTTGGTCGGTCCGATGAAGGGGACCAGCGCGCAGTGCACGTAGCAGATGTTCTCGCGGCCGACGTCGTAGCGGATCTGGCGGATCGCCTCGAGGAACGGCAGGCCCTCGATGTCGCCGACCGTGCCGCCGACCTCGCTGATGACGACGTCGATGTCGTCGGTGGCCGCCTCGAGGATCCGCTTCTTGATCTCGTTGGTGATGTGGGGGACGACCTGGACGGTCTCACCCATGTAGTCGCCCTTGCGCTCCTTGGCGATCACCGTCGAGTAGATCTGGCCGGTCGACACGCTCGCCTCGCGGGGGAGCTGGACGTCGATGAACCGCTCGTAGTGGCCGAGGTCGAGGTCGGTCTCACCGCCGTCGTGGGTGACGAAGACCTCGCCGTGCTGGAACGGGTTCATGGTCCCGGGGTCCACGTTCACGTAGGGGTCCAGCTTCTGCATGGTCACCCGCAGGCCCCTGGCCGTCAGCAGGCGTCCGAGCGAGGCCGCGGTGATCCCCTTGCCGAGCGAGGACGACACACCCCCGGTGACCAGGATGTGCTTTGCCATGGGGCCTCCTCGTTGACCGTGCGCGACCGCTGGGACGCGCTGATCTGATCGGGTGGGCCTCTGGCGTGTGCGGCCTGGGCCAACGTAGCAGCCGGTCCGCGGCGGGGACACGACCCCCCACCGTCCGACGGGCCGGATCAGCTGGGGGCGCCGGCGTCGACGCCGACCGCGGGCTGGACGTGGACCAGCGCCGCCGGCAGCGACAACGGGTTCGCCGGCCCCTCGATGCTGGCCTGGGCGCGGAGGAGGCCGAGCTCGGTGCGCCCGACGGTCACCTCGTCCCCGGCGGAGACGAAGGGCGTCTCGATGCCGCGGACGACGACGTGGAGGTCGCTGCGGTCGCGGGGCTGGAGGACGAGGCGCCACGCCTGGGTGCCCTGCGCGGTCTCGTAGCTCGTGACGGACGCGACGGTGCCCTGGACGGGGGCGCGCAACGCCGTGCCGGGAGCGGCGAGGACCGCTGCCATGCCGGTGGCGGGGCGGACGCCGGAGATCGGCTCGTCGACGGTGTACTCCGCGGGGCCAGACAGTGCCCGATCGGCGGTGTACCCGGCGGGGTTCGCGTTCTCGGTCATCGTCCCGACGGGCGCGAGGGGCAGGGCCGCCGCGATGTCGGCCTCCCTGAACACGATCCCCCCGGCGCCCTGCGCCGGCAGGTGCAGCGCGACGTCCTGGACCGCGGCGAAGGCCGGTGGGGCCTCGATCAGGCTGGCGGCCGACCCCCCGCCGGGCACCAGGGCGAGGCTGCCGGTGTCGACCATCTGCTGACCGGCTGCGAGCTCGGCTTCGAGGACCGGGTCGACCTCCGGGGTCGACAGGGTGACCGCGGACATCGCCGACGTCTGGCCGCCGACGACGGCACCGAGGATCCACAGCAGGACGATGACCACCGCGGCGGCGGCGCCGATGAGACGTGGCAGGCCCACCACCTCGACCGCGCCGGGCAGCCGACGGCGGCGGCGCCGCGTCCGCGCGGGCCCGGACGTCGGACGGGGCGTCGGGCGCGGGGTGGGACGACGTCGGCGACGACGGGGAGACGCGCCGTCGGACGTGCCGAGGCGACCCAGCGTGCTGAAGTCTGTGGTGGAGGTCAACGTTCCTCGAGGGACGTGCGTGACCGGGCGTGCACGAGATACGCCATCCGGTCACGCCTGCTCAGGACGGGAGAACGGTACCAACGCGCACCGCTGCGCTGTCCCAGGCCACCCCGGACGGCCGGACAGGTCCAGGCCCCTGGACGTGCAGGGGTTCTGGGGGTTCAGCCCCGCGCCGCGCTGGCCAGCAGCTCGCGGGCGTGGGAGAGCGCGGCGTCGCTCTCGGTGGCGCCGGACAGCATGCGGGACAGCTCGACGGCCCGGTCCTCGTCGGACAGGCGGTCCACCCGCGTCACGGTGGTGTCGCCCTGGGCGGCCTTCGTCACCACGAAGTGCGCGTCGGCGAAGGCGGCGAGCTGCGCCAGGTGGGTCACGCACAGGACCTGGCGGCCCTCGGCCAGGCGGGCCAGCTTCCGCCCGACCGCGAGCGCCGTCTCGCCGCCGATGCCGGCGTCGACCTCGTCGAACACCATGACGGGCGTGTCGTCGGCGTCGGCCAGGGCGACCTTGACAGCCAGGGCGACGCGGCTGCGCTCACCGCCGCTGGCCGCCCGCCCGAGCGCCAGCGGCGGCTGGCCCCGGTTCGCCGCCAGGAGGAACTCCACACGATCGGCGCCGTCGGGACCCGGCGACGCGTCCTCGACGGCGATCGTGGTCCTCGCGTCCGGCATGGACAGCTCGGCCAGGTGCCCGTCCACGATCCGCGCCAGCGCCGCCGCGGCGGTGCGGCGCGCCGCGGTCAGGGCCGCGCCGGCACCGGTGACCGCCTCCTCGCCCGCCTCCGCCTCCGCGCGCAGGCGGGCGAGGCGCTCGTCGCCGCCGTCGACCAGGGCCAACCGGTCCGAGGCCTGGGCCAGGTGGGCGATGACGTCACCGGTCGTGGGGCCGTACTTGCGCAACAGCCCACCGATGGCGGCGCGGCGTCCGAGCGCGCGGTCCAGGGACTCGGGGTCCGCGTCGAGCCCCTCGGCGTAGGCGTCGAGCTCGAACGCGACGTCCTGCGCCTCGGCCAGGGCCCCCTCGAGCCGTGCGAGCGGCTCGGCGAGCTGCGGGTCGTGGTCGACGACGTCGCGGACGGCGGCCACGGCGGCGCCGAGCGCGTCGCGTGCCCCGTCGTCACCGGTCAGCGCAGCGGTCGCGACGACCGCCGCCCGGCGGAGCGACTCCGCGTGCTCGAGGCGGCCGATCTCGGCGTCGAGGGCGTCCTCCTCCCCCTCCGCGGGGTCGACCGCAGCGATCTCGTCGACCTCGGCCCGCAGGTGGTCGGCCATGCTGGCGTCGTCACGCGACGACCGCTCGGCCTGGTCGAGGACCCGGACGGCCTCGCGCCAGGCGGCGTACGCCGCGTCGTACGCCGCGCGGGCGGTCGCGACCGCCGTCCCGCCGAACCGGTCGAGGAGCCGGCGTTGGAGGGACGGATCCGCCAGCCGGACCGATTCGTGCTGGGAGTGGATCTCGACCACCGGTTCGAGGACCTCCGACAGGGTCGCCACGGGGGCGAGCCGACCGGCGATGCGGGCGCGGGAGCGGCCGGCCGCGGTGGCGTCGTCGCCGCGGGCGCCGACCTCACGGGTGACGAGCAGCTCGCCGTCCTCGGGATCGACCCAGTCGCCCGCGGACCGCGGGACGCCGTCGAAGCGGGCCTGGACCACGGCGGCCCGCTCGCCCGCGCGGACCTTGTCCCTGTCCGCCCGGGCGCCGAGCAGCCACTGCAGGCCGGTGACCACCATGGTCTTGCCCGCGCCGGTCTCGCCCGTCAGGACGTTGAGGCCGGGGGCGAGGGAGAGAGCGATCTCGTCGATGATCCCGAGCCCGGCGATCTCGAGGTCGGTCAGCACCGGCGGCGGTCGGTCCGCCGTGGTCGGCACCACGCTCACCGGTCCTGGACGAGCCCGTCGAGGAGCGCCGCGACGGTCCGGGCCGCGTCGTCCGGGCGGATGCTGCCGACGAGCACGACCTCGTCGGCCAGGGCGTCGACGAGCACCCGTAGGGTCGTGGCGATCGCCGGGGAGGGCAGGTCGAGGTCGGCCACGTCCGGGGAGTCGCGCAGGGTGTCGACGAGCTCGGTGAGCGCGGCATCCCACTCGACGTCGATGCGCCGCTGGACCTCCGCCACCTCGGGATCGGTCAGGGCCAGCCGCAACCAGGTGCGTCGGAGCCACGGGACGCGACGTCGATCGCTGATGACGGACCCGACGATCTGCTCCGCGACCGAGGCGATGTCGCTGCCGGCGGTCAGCTCGGCGCTGATCGTCTCGAGCGTGGGCGCGATCGCCGTCTCGTGGCGGCCGGCGACCATCAGGAACGCCTGGGTCTTGTTCGTGAAGTAGTTGTAGAAGGTGCCGGTCCCGAACCCCGCGTCGGCGGCGATGTCGTCAGCGGTCACGTGCTCGAAGCCGGGCTCGGCGAAGAGCCGCTCGGCCGACGCCATGAGGGCGGTCTGCTTCCGGCGGCTGCGCTCCTGCTTGGGCTCACGCGGGAGCGTGACGCCGGCGGTCACTCGGGAACGTCTCATGTCGCGTCCCCCAATCTACGCAGGGGGGCTGACGTGGTGCGGGTGGTGGTGCACAGGCGCGTCAGCCGTCCCGCAGTCGGCGGCCGGCGGCGACCGCTCCGGCGATGACGGCCTCCGCGTCGGCAGCGGCCCGACCGCGGCGCAGGTGGAGGAAGAACTCCACGTTGCCCGCGGGCCCGGGCGCCGGTGACGGCACCGCCCCGACCAGGTCGAGGCCCAGGTCGGCGGCGACGGCGACGACGCCGGCCATCGCGTCGGACCAGACCTGGGGGTCTCGGACCACGCCCCCCTTGCCGACCCGCGCCGGGCCGGCCTCGAACTGGGGCTTCACCATGGGCAGCAGGTCGGCATCGGGGGCGGCGGCGCGCACCAGGGCCGGGAGGACCTTCTGCAGCGAGATGAAGGACAGGTCGGCGACGACCACGGAGGGGCTGCGGCCGGCCAGGTCCGCCGCCGTGAGCTCCCGCACGTTGGTGCGCTCGAGCAGGGTGACGCGCTCGTCGGTGCGGAGGGCCCACGCGAGCTGCCCGTACGCGACGTCGACGGCGACGACGTGCGCCGCGCCGCGGCGGAGGAGGACGTCGGTGAACCCGCCGTGGGCAGCCCCGGCGTCGAGGGCGACCCGACCGGCGGGGTCCACGTCGAGGGCGTCGAGGGCCCCGGCCAGCTTGAGCCCGCCTCGGCTGGCGTAGCGGGGGCCGGTGCTGACCACCTCCACCGGGTCGTCGGGGGTGATCTGGGTGGCGGGCTTGGGTGCGGGCACGCCGCCGACGCGCACCTCACCGGCGGCGATCATCGCCTGGGCGGCGCTCCGCGAGGGTGCGAGGCCCCGGCGGACGACCTCCGCGTCGAGGCGGGCTCGCCGTCCGGCCACGTCGCGCCGGCTACCGGGCGGGCGGGATGCTGCGCGCCAGCTCGTCGAGCTCGCGGACGATGACGTCGAGGGACCGTCCGAGCGCCTCCACGTGCTCGGCCACCGGCCTCGCGTGGAGGTCGCTGACCGCGGACCGGACGTCCTCGAGCGGATCGGTGCCGTGCACGGTCAGCTCTCGTCGCCGCGGTCAGGGGAGCCGGAGGCCCCGGCGCCGGAGTCCGACGAGGCGCTCGAGCCCTGCCCGCTCGACGACGGCGGCATGGCCGTCTTCTTGGCGGGGCTGGCCTTCTTGGCCGTGCTCGTCTTCTTGGCCGTGCTGGCCTTCTTCGCCGTGCTCGTCTTCTTCGCCGTGCTGGTCTTCTTCGCCGTGCTGGTCTTCTTCGCAGCCGCGGCGGTCGTCTTGGCAGCGGTCGACTTCGCGGATGACGCCGTCTTCGCCGTCGCCTTCTTCGCGCCCGTCGACTTCTTGGCCGCCGTCGACTTCTTGGCCGCGGCGGCGGTGGTCTTGGCAGCCGTGGACTTCGCCGTGGACGCGGTGTCGGCGCTGCCGCTCGCGGCGGCGGGCGGCGCAGCAGATGACGCCGACTCGGCGGTCGCCGCGGCGGCGGTGGCGGTGACCGACCGCGTGCTGGCCTTCTTGGTCGCCTTCTTCGTCGCCGCCTTCTTGGTGGCCTTCTTCGCCGCAGTCTTCTTCGCCGCGGACCGCTTCGTCGCCTTCTTGGTGGCATTCTTCGCGGTGGCCTTCTTGACCGGGGCGGGCGCGTCCTCCGACCCCTCGTCGTCCCCGCCGCGGAGGCGCTCGAGCAGGCTGATGCGGCTCTCCAGCGCCTCGATCGCGCTGGTGCGCACGACGTCGACGCCGGCGAGGGCGCGCTCGACCTCCTTCGACACGATCTCCTGGATCGCCTTGCGGTTGCGGTCGACCTGCCCGATCAGCGCCTCGACCATGTTCTCGCTGGCGTTGGCCGCGATCTCGCCCCTCGAGACCAGGGCCTTGACCGCATCCTCTGCCTTGCGTCGCGGCACCTCGGCCAGGCCGCTGGCCATGTCGAGGTACTTCCTCCAAGCGGGTTCCACTGGTTCGACTCCGGTTCGCTCGCGGACGGTCGACTGCTGCCGACGTGGGCTGTGGGGTGCAGGATAACGCCCTGATGGCGTGCGAACGGCTGACCGTCCGTCGGGGGCCCCCCGGCGCGCGGCAGCCGTGGGACGCCTGACGTGCGGCTCCTCCCCTTCCGCGCGCTGCGGTACGACTCGGCGGTCGCTGGCCCGCCGGAGGAGACCTCGGCGCCGCCCTACGACGCGTTCGACCCCCTGCAGTACCTCCAGCACCGGACCGCGAACCCCTACACGGTGCTCGAGCTCCAGGCGGGTGAGGCCGACGGCGGACCCGGCGGGTTCCAGGCCGCGCGGGCGACCCTCGCCCGCTGGCGCCGCACCGGCGTGCTGGTCGAGGACGCGCAGCCCGCGCTCTACCTCTACGAGGAGCACGAGCTGCGCCGCGGGGTCCCGACCGTGCAGCGCGGCATCGTCGGGGCCGTCGACCTCACCGAGATCGAGCGGGGACGCCTGCTGCTCCACGAGCACGTCGACGACGCCCGGACGGCGCTGCGCGCCGAGCGCATGCGGCAGGTGCCGGTCGACCTGACGCCCGTCGTCGCCCTCCACATGGCCCCCGGCGTGCCGGACCTGGGCGCGACCACGGCAGGGCGCCCCCCGGTCGCGGCGTTCACCGACGAGGCGAACGTCGACCACCGGCTGTGGCGGATCGACGAGCCGGCCCTCGTGTCGTCGATCACGGCCGCGCACGCCGACGTCACCGCGGTGCTCGCCGACGGCCACCACCGCGTCGCCGCGGCCCGGCAGCTGGCCGCAGAGGCCGGCGCCCGGTGGGGACGCGTGACCGTGTGGCTCGTCGACGCCCGGGCCCACGGTCCGGAGCTCCGCGCCGTCCACCGCCTGGTGCCCGGCACGCCGCCCACCGGACCCGACGGCACGCCGCGGATCCCGGGCTTCCGTGCGCTCGCCTGGCGGGACGGGGTGGTCGAGCTCGAGCGGGCGATCGGCGAGATGCCCGGCGTCGCCTTCGGGGTGGTGACGCCCGATGGCCGGTGGGTGCTGCGTGCCGACGACCCGCGACGCCTGCGCACGAGTGCGGCGCCGGACCAGCCCAGCCTCCAGCAGCTCGACGCACAGGTCGCGGCGACCCACGTCCTGCCCCTGATCGCACCCGAGACAGCCGCGCGAGCGGTGTTCGACGCCGGGGAGGCGGCGGACGAGGTCGCGCGGTCCTCCGCCGCGACGCTCCTGCTGCTGGCGCCCCCCACCGCGCAGCAGGTGCTGGACGTCGCGGCGTCCGGGTTGCGGATGCCCGCCAAGACCACGTGGTTCCGCCCGAAGCCGCGCGCGGGGCTCGTCATGCGCGCCCTCGACGCGCAGGCGTGATCCGGGACTGGCGCCCGACCCGCTGCGGTACGTTGCGCGCCGGATGAGCGACGAGACGCCCGCACCCGAGACCACCGGTCGGCCGACGCCCGGCCGGGCGGTCCCGACGGGCCGTGCCGCACGCGGCCGTCGGGCCAGCGATCGGTTCGGCCGGTGGCCCGAGAGCGCGCTGCCCAGCCCCGCCCAGCTCGTCGGTCTCATCGTCGTGCTGGTGCTGACCTACGCCACGGTGATCGTCATCCGGTCGTTGCGGTCGGTGCTGGTGATGCTGCTCGTGTCGCTGTTCATCGCCTTCGCCGTCGAGCCGGCCGTCCAGTGGCTGGGACGGCACGGCTGGCGCCGGGGTCCCGCGACCGCCGTCGTGTTCCTCGGTGCGATCCTCGCGCTGGTGGCGAGCTTCGGCTCGATCATCCCGCTGCTGGTCGACCAGGTCAGCGACCTGCTGCGGACCATCCCGCGGTCGGTGGACGAGCTGAACTCCCTCCTCAGCCGGATCCCCTACGTGGACCTCCAGCTCGACCCGGACGCGAACCTGAACCAGGAGCTCATCCGCATCGGCCGCGAGCTGAGCAGCGGCGGGATCGCCCAGTTCGCGACCGGCAACGTGCTGGGCGCCGCGGGGAGCGTCGTCGGCATCGGCGCCACGGCCCTGGGGGTGATCTTCCAGGGCCTCACGGTGCTGCTGGTGTCGTTCTACATGGTGGCGGACGGGCCGCGGTTCCGCGCCGCGCTGGCTCGCCCCCTCCCCCCGCACCGGCAGCGCGAGATGCTGGCGATCTGGGAGATCGCCGTGGCCAAGACCGGCGGGTACATCTACTCACGGGTGCTGATCGCCGCCGTGGCCGCGACCGTGACGGCCGTCTTCCTGCTGGTCATCGGCGTCCCCTACCCCCTCCCCCTCGGCCTCTGGGTGGGGGTGACCGGGGCGTTCGTCCCCGTCGTCGGGACCTACCTCGGCGGGGTCCTCATCGTCATCGTGGCCCTGATCCACGACCCGATCCTCGCGATCTGGGTGCTGATCTTCCTGGCCGTCTACCAGCAGATCGAGAACTACCTGATCGCCCCCCGCCTGCAGGCGGCGACGATGGACATCCACCCCGCCGTGGCGTTCGTCAGCGTGATCATCGGCGCCACCCTCCTCGGCGCCGTCGGGGCGCTGCTCGCCCTGCCTGCGACCGCGATCATCCAGGCCGTCTCGTCGACCTACATGCAGCGGCACGCGCTGATCGACGAGCTCAGCGAGATCTCCGACCAGCTCCACGCGGACGACGACCACCCCGCCCGCGACCCACGCACCCCCGACCTGCAGAGGTGACCCCCCGGATGCCCACCGCAGACGACCACCCGCACGACGTCCGCCCCTCCCCCGCCGAGGACCTGGACGGCGGCGTCATCGCACTCGACACGCTGACCGCCGGGATGACGAAGGTCACCGCCGGGTACCTGCTGACGGCGCCGCGGCCGACCCTGGTCGAGTGCGGGCCGGCGATCTCGATCGAGTCGGTCATCGCGGGCTTGCGCGAGCTGGGGATGGACCCCGACGACCTCGCCTACCTGGTGCTCAGCCACATCCACCTCGACCACGCCGGCGGGGCCGGCGACATCGCCGCCGCGTTCCCGAACGCGACGATCGTGTGCAGCGACATCGGCGTGCGGCACATGGTCGATCCCGAGCGGTTGAACGCGAGCTCCCGCCGGGTGTACGGCGACCTGTTCGACACCGTGTACGGGGCGTGCACGCCGATCGACGCCGACCGGCTCCTCGGGGTCGACGCCGACCTCGAGCTGGACCTGGGCGGTGGTCGCCGCCTCGAGCTGTTCGCCGCGCCCGGCCACGCCAAGCACCACATCGGCGTGTTCGACCCGGACTCCGGCGACCTCTTCGTGGGCGACTCGGTCGGGGTCAAGATGCCGGGCATGGACGTCATCCGTCCGGCGACCCCTCCACCGGACTTCGACTTCGTCCTGGCCGAGCGCACCCTCCAGCGCTACCGCGACCTCGGGCCCGCACGCGTGCACCTCGCCCACTACGGGCCCGTCGACCCTCCGCACGAGGCGCTCGTCGAGGCGAGCGATCGCCTCGCGGAGTGGGTTCGGGTCGCCGACCGGGCCTGGTCGGAGGACGCCGACCTCGACCACGTGGTGGAGACGCTCGGCCGCCGCTTCGCCGACGAGGTGCAGGCCGTGCCCGGCGACCCCGACGCGGAGGGACGGGTGGAGCTCCTGAGCGGCATCCGGTCCAACGCGATGGGGTTGACCCGCTACTTCGACCTGCGCGACCAGGGACGCGTCGAGCCGGAGGCCTAGCCCCCGTCCGCGCCCCTACTCCTCCGAGCCGCCGAGCGCGGCGAGGCGTTCGGCCGCGTCGAGGAAGTCCTCCTCGACGGTGAGGACGGCATCGAAGTACTCCCGTGCGCGCTGGGTGTCCCCCATCCGCTCGGCGATGTCGCCGGCGGCGTACCAGGTGCGCCCGTGGGGGGTGCCGAGCTCGGCCGGCAGCGGCGCACGGTCGAGGGTCGCGAGCGCGCCCTCGTAATCGCCCCCGTCGGCGCGGATCGCCGCCTGGACGATCACCGCCTCGACGACGCGGTCGACCGGCACCTTGCCGGCCTGGTGGGCGGCCAGCATCTCATCGACCAGCTCGAGCACCCGGTCGGTCCTGCCGACCGCGCGCGCTGAGTCGGCGAGCAGGTGGTTCTGGTCCGCCCGCCCCGACATGCGCCGGTACGCGAGCAGCTCGCGCTGGGCCTCCTCGAACTGCCCGGACAGGTAGTAGGCGACGCCGAGCCCCTCCCGGATCGACGTGCTCCGCGGCGCCCGGCTGCTGGCCCACGCCAGCAGCTCCACCGCGCGATCGAGGTCGCCGTCCTCGATGGCCTCGCCCGCGGCCCCGACCGCCGCGGCGACGTCGTCGACCTCGTCCTGCCGGGTGGTCCGCCGGATGTCGCGGTACACCCCGCCGGGGAGCTGGGGCCGCTCGGTCGGCAGCGTCGGCTTGGGGACGCGGCGCTTCTGCCCGCCCCCCGGCGTGCGAGGGGGTGGGGCCTTGCCCGACAGGCTCCGCCGCGCCGGCGGCTCGCGCCGGGCGGGCGCGTCCCGCCGCGGATCTCGGTCACGGCCGCCTGAGGGACCGCGGCCGCCGCGACCGGCGCGGTCCGGCTTGGGCGTGTGGGGCATGGCGCAACCGCCTTCGAGGTCGAAAACAACAACAGCCGCTCTACACGAAGGTAGAGCGGCTGTTTGTGGTGGTCCGCGACGTCCTACTCTCCCACGCAGTCTCCCGCGCAGTACCATCGGCGCTGGAGGGCTTAACTTCCGGGTTCGGAATGTGACCGGGTGTACCCCCTCCGCAATGACCACGGAACTCTATGGAGTTCTTGTTTGCGTTCTCTGATGAACGACATAGCGAGCGCGAGCATCACGACAAGTGATCGGCTAATTAGTACCGGTCAGCTGCAGACATTACTGCCCTTCCACATCCGGCCTATCAACCCAGTCGTCTACTGGGAGCCTAAGAGAAACCTCATCTTGAAGCAGGCTTCGCGCTTAGATGCTTTCAGCGCTTATCCCTTCCGCACGTAGCCAACCGGCCATGCCCTTGGCAGGACAACCGGCACACTAGAGGTGCGTCCACCCCGGTCCTCTCGTACTAGGGGCAGCTCTTCTCAAGTTTCTTACGCGCGCAGCGGATAGGGACCGAACTGTCTCACGACGTTCTAAACCCAGCTCGCGTGCCGCTTTAATGGGCGAACAGCCCAACCCTTGGGACCTGCTCCAGCCCCAGGATGCGACGAGCCGACATCGAGGTGCCAAACCTTTCCGTCGATATGGACTCTTGGGAAAGATAAGCCTGTTATCCCCGGGGTACCTTTTAGCCGTTGAGCGCCATCTCTCCCACTTGAAGATGGCGGATCACTAGGTCCTGCTTTCGCAACTGCTTGACCTGTCAGTCTCGCAGTAAAGCTCCCTTGTGCCCTTACACTCGAAGGCCGATTACCGACCGGCCTGAGGGAACCTTTGAGCGCCTCCGTTACTGTTTAGGAGGCAACCGCCCCAGTTAAACTGCCCACCAGACGATGTCCCTGATCCAGATGATGGATCGAGGTTAGAAGCCCAATGCTACCAGGGTGGTATTCCAAGGTCGGCTCCACGAGCACTAGCGTGCCCGCTTCAAAGCCTCCCACCTATCCTGCACAGATAGCACCGAACTCCAACATCAAGTTGCAGTAAAGGTCCCGGGGTCTTTCCGTCCTGCTGCGCGAAACGAGCATCTTTACTCGTATTGCAATTTCACCGAGTCTCTAGTGGAGACAGTGCTCAAGTCGTTACGCCATTCGTGCAGGTCGGAACTTACCCGACAAGGAATTTCGCTACCTTAGGACCGTTATAGTTACGGCCGCCGTTTACTGGCGCTTAGATTCAAGGCTTCGCCGAAGCTAACCTCTCCTCGTAACGTTCCAGCACCGGGCAGGCGTCAGTACATATACGTCGCCTTACGGCTTAGCATGCACCTGTGTTTTTAGTAAACAGTCGCTTGAGCCTAGTCACTGCGGCCTGCTCTCGCAGGCACCCCTTCTCCCGAAGTTACGGGGCCATTTTGCCGAGTTCCTTCACTAGAGTTCTCTCGATCGCCTCGGTATTCTCTACCTGTCCACCTGAGTTGGTTTGGGGTACGGGCAGCCTGTGACCTCACTAGATGCTTTTCTTGGCAGCATGGTATTTCGCACTTCCCCTTTCCGGGTCGGCGTCGTGTTTCAGCCTTGTGCAGCCCGGATTTGCCTGGTCTGCAGCCTACGCACTTACCCGGGCACTACCATCGGCCCGGATGCGATAACCTCCTGCGTCACACCATCGTTCAAACGGTCATAAGCTGGTACAGGAATATCAACCTGTTGCCCATCGACTACGCCTCTCGGCCTCGCCTTAGGTCCCGACTTACCCTGGGCGGATGAACCTTCCCCAGGAACCCTTGGACATTCGGCGGAGGGGTTCCTCCCCCCTCTTTCGTTACTCATGCCGGCATTCGCACTTGAGAACGCTCCACGGTCGGTCACCCTTCCGCTTCTCAGCAGACTCAACGCTCCCCTACCCATCTATAAGATGCCGCAGCTTCGGTATCAGGCTTAGCCCCGTTACATTGTCGGCGCAGGACTTCTTGACCAGTGAGCTATTACGCACTCTTTCAAGGGTGGCTGCTTCTAAGCCAACCTCCTGGTTGTCTATGACGTCCCACATCCTTTACCACTTAGCCTGAATTTAGGGACCTTAGCTGGCGATCTGGGTTGTTTCCCTCTCGACTACGGAGCTTATCCCCCGCAGACTCACTGCCGCGCTGTGGCGTACTGGCATTCGGAGTTTGACTGATGTTGGTAAGCTTGTAGGCCCCCGCGACCAATCAGTGCTCTACCTCCAATACGGAACACGCGACGCTGCACCTAAATGCATTTCGGGGAGAACCAGCTATCACGGTGTTTGATTGGCCTTTCACCCCTATCCACAGCTCATCCCCCCAGTTTTCAACCTAGGTGGGTTCGGCCCTCCACGCGGTCTTACCCGCGCTTCAGCCTGGCCATGGATAGATCACACCGCTTCGGGTCTAGGACCAGCTACTCGACGCCCTGTTCAGACTCGCTTTCGCTTCGGCTTCCCGTCGTCCGGTTAACCTCGCAACTGATCGCTAACTCGCCGGCTCATTCTTCAAAAGGCACGCTGTCACCCCGAAGGGCTCCAACTGCTTGTAGGCACGCGGTTTCAGGTACTATTTCACTCCCCTCCCGGGGTACTTTTCACCTTTCCCTCACGGTACTGGTTCGCTATCGGTCGCTAGAGAGTGTTTAGCCTTATGGGGTGGTCCCCACGGATTCACACGGGATTTCACGGGTCCCGCGCTACTTGGGATGACTGACGGGCTGCATGCAGATTTCACCTACGGGCCTGTTACCCTCTGTGGGAGAACTTTCCTGAACTCTTCGGTTATCCGCACGCATCGACCCTGATCACATGACAGTGTGATCTGCCAGGTCCCTCTACCCCTACATGGCAACGGCTGTCACCTTGACACCATGTAGGTTTGGGCTGTACCCCTTTCGCTCGCCACTACTCGGGGCATCACTGTTGTTTTCTCTTCCTCCGGTTACTGAGATGTTTCACTTCACCGGGTTCCCTTCCACTGCCCTATGTGTTCAGGCAGGGATGACGAGGCATGACCCTCGCCAGGTTGTCCTATTCGGCCATCCGCGGATCGAAGCTTGCTTGGCAGCTCCCCGCGGCTTATCGCAGCCTGCAACGGCCTTCATCGGCTTCTAGCGCCTAGGCATCCACCGGGTGCCCTTACTAACTTGCCGAGACGATGCTCGCGCTCGCTATGGAGTTCTCAAAGAACGCGGTTCGCCGTCTACTGGACGCTTTCCTGCTCGTGGTCCTCACGGACCCGCGAACGGGGAGTTCGTCGTCGACGGCTGAGAAGGAGCTTGACCGCAACCTTCAAAGCTACACAGTGTGCCCACTCCTCCGTCCCGACGTGACAGGCCCCGGTCATGACCGAGCGACCACCTTGGCGGTCGCGGTCCCCCCGGGGTGCACGTGGTGCGGTGGGGGTGAGTAGTCAGTGATCCACAGAAGCTCGGACGCGCTGTACGTGCGCGGCTCCTTGTTGAGCCGTGCATCTGATGGCGTCCCTCGCTCCTTAGAAAGGAGGTGATCCAGCCGCACCTTCCGGTACGGCTACCTTGTTACGACTTCGTCCCAATCGCCGATCCCACCTTCGGCAGCTCCCTCCTTGCGGTTGGGCCACTGACTTCGGGTGTTACCGACTTTCATGACGTGACGGGCGGTGTGTACAAGGCCCGGGAACGTATTCACCGCAGCGTTGCTGATCTGCGATTACTAGCGACTCCGACTTCATGGGGTCGAGTTGCAGACCCCAATCCGAACTGAGACCGGCTT